>NZ_JBFRKI010000026.1:0-212604 GCF_041469245.1 Vibrio sp. 10N.286.51.B11
ATTGAGCGCCGTTTTTATTTGTTCGAAAAACAAATGGACGTTACGGTTGAACTCGACGAAGCACAGCTTTTAGCGCTTCAAAATCGTTATCAAGATCTTCAGACAACAATTCCATCGCCGCGTGTTTTGCTAGCGGGCCAGGCAGTTCGATATCAGAACCTAGGATGTCATCAACCACTTCTTTGAATTTCGCTGGGTGTGCTGTACACAGGAACAAGCCAGTTTCGTTCTCTTGCAGTTGCTCTTCCAGTAGACGGTAAGCAATCGCACCATGTGGTTCACATAGGTAACCTTGTGCTTTTAGGTCGCGAACTGACTCAGCGCTCTGCTCGTCAGATACTTTACCTTTGCCTAGTGTATCTAAGCCCCAACCTTTCAGTTGGCAAAGCTCTTCGATACGAGGCCAGTTGTTTGGTTGGCTTACGTCCATCGCGTTCGATGTTGTCGCAACAGTCGGTTTTGGATCCCATTGACCTGTTTCTAGGTAACGAGGAACAGTGTCATTTTCGTTAGTTGCTGCGATAAAACGCTTAACAGGTAGACCTAGCGCTTTAGCCAATAGACCAGCCGTTAGGTTACCAAAGTTACCACTTGGTACAGAGATAACGAGGTTTTCACGTTGCTCTTTAGTCAGCTGAGAAGCCGCCTCAAAGTAGTAACAGATCTGAGCCATTAAACGGCTGATGTTGATCGAGTTTGCCGAATTAAGACCGATCTCTTTACGCAGTTCAGCGTCATCAAATGAGTCTTTAACTAGAGCCTGACACGCATCAAAGTCACCATCAATCGCCACAGTGTGGATGTTCTTGCCAAGCGTACAGAACAGCTTCTCTTGCAGTGGGCTGATCTTGCCTTTCGGGTAAAGAATCACAACATTGATGTTTTCCATGCCGTAGAAAGCATGCGCAACCGCCGCACCAGTATCACCTGATGTTGCCGTTAAGATAGTGATTTGACCACCATCAGAAACAGCTGCTAAAGATTGAGCCATAAAGCGGCCACCGAAATCTTTAAACGCCAGTGTTGGACCGTGGAAAAGCTCAAGCGCGTAAACGCCGTCTTTTACTTGGTTGATTGGTGCAGGGAATTGGAACGCTGCATCCACCATTTGGTCGATCTGTTCTTTTGGTAATTCATCACCAATCAATGCTGACAGAATCTTTGAGCTACGAGGGACAAAGTCCTCTGCTAGCAGCGCATCGATATCATCAAACTTTGGCAGTTCAGATGGGAAAAATAGACCTTGATTACGGCCTAAGCCTTGACGAACGGCTTGGCCAAAAGAGACTTGTTCATCATTTTCTTTGATGTTGTACAGTTTCATAACTCACTTCCTGTAACGATCGAACCCTGCTTATCTAGGCGACAAACGTGAACGAATCCTTCTTCATTTTGTACGTAATTTTGTTCTAACCAGCGTGCAACACGCTCGGCGACATCTTGTTCTTTGCAAATGCTAAATAGAGTTGGACCACTACCAGAAATACCAGTAGCCAGTGCCCCAGCTGACAGCGCGTATTTACGAGCATCAGCAAACCCTGGAAGCAGTTTCTCACGATATGGTTCAGCGATCACGTCTTTGATCATCTTCGCCGCCAGTTCAGGTTGACCTGAATGACACGCGTGGATAAAGCCCGCTAAGTGACGACCATGAGCAATAATATCCTGACGACGATATTGAGATGGTAGGATCTCTCTCGCTTCAGCCGTTGAAACCTTAATACCCGGATAAGCCATTACCCAGTACCAGTCGTCAAAACACGGTACTTCTTGGCTGATGATGCCTAGCTCTTCAAGCATGAGCTGCACACCACCAAGGTAACATGGCGCAACGTTATCGTAGTGGATACCACCTGAAATCTTGCCTTCCATTTCACCCATCAGAGCAAGCAGTTCAGTTTCATTCAGGGGCTGACCGTGAAAACGGTTTAGCGCATCCAGTGCCGCGACGATTGAACATGCACTAGAACCCAAACCTGAACCGATAGGCATGTTCTTTTCTAGTGTCATTTCTAAAGGCTTTAGCGTAACGCCTTTTTTATCAAGCTCTCTCGAGAACACCACCCAGCAGTCGTAAACGATGTTTTCTTTTGCTTCAGTTGGCAGCTTAGAAACAAAGCTGCCTGCAGTTTTAAGTGAGAATGGTTCATCACCGGCTTTAACCATAACTCGGTCACCTAGCAGCGTGCCATCCACTGGAGACACAGCGGCCCCCAGCACATCAAACCCTACACTGACATTACCGATTGATGCAGGAGCATAAACGACAACATCCATATCACTTGAACTCATTCTTAAACTCCTAATTTCCAACCAAGAGTACGCATCACATCAGAGAATACGCCAGCAGCTGTTACTTCAGTACCCGCGCCGTAGCCACGCAGTACTAGAGGGATTGGTTGGTAGTAACGGCTGTAGAATGCTAATGCGTTCTCGCCATCTTTAATCTTGAACATTGGGTCGTCGCCATCAACAGCAGCGATACGAACCTTACACTTACCTTCAGCGATTTCACCCACATAACGAAGTACTTTACCTTCTTCTGCTGCGATAGCTGACTGCTCTTTGAAGTAAGCATCCGCTTCTGGTAGGCGAGCCATGAACTCTTCAACCGTACCTGAATCATCAAAACCCGGTGGCAGAGCTTGGTCTACTTCAACATCTTCAAGTTCAAGCGCCATGCCTGCTTCACGAGCAAGAATAAGCAACTTACGCGCCACATCCATACCAGATAGATCATCTCGAGGATCCGGTTCAGTGAAGCCGTTATCTTTTGCAATATTGGTTGCCTGGCTCAGTGTCATACCTTCATCAAGCTTGCCGAAGATGTAAGACAGTGAACCTGAAAGAATGCCGTTGAACTTCTCAAGTTCATCACCTGCAGAGATAAGGTTCTGTAGGTTTTCGATGACCGGTAGACCTGCACCTACTGTTGTCTCGTACATCAGCTTACGACGTGAGTTGCGTGCAACTTCACGAAGCTGATGGTAGTAAGCCATGCTTGCTGTGTTTGCTTTCTTGTTTGGTGTTACTACGTGGAAACCAGCCGCTAGGAAATCAGCGTACTGCGCCGCAATACCTTCGCTAGACGTACAATCAACCAATACTGGGTTGATGATATGGTTACGTTGAACCAAAGCCGCTAAACGCGCTAGGCTGAACTCTTCAGTCGCACTCGACATACGGTCACGCCACTGCTCTAACGGTAGACCATCGCTGTCTAGCAACAAACCTTTACTGTTTGCTAAACCACATACGCGAATCACGATGCCTTTTTCAGCCAGTTTGCCTTGCTGACGTTGGATCTGGTCAACAAGCTCGCCACCAACACCGCCGACACCCACAACGAATACATCTAGGAAGTGCTTAGAGTTAAATAGGTTCTCGTGACACGCTTTGATTGCTTCAGAGATTTTGTCTTCAGGGATAACCGCTGAAATAGCGCGCTCTGAAGAACCTTGAGCAATAGCAACAATGTTGACGTTCACTTCAGCTAAAGAAGAGAAGAACTGAGATGCTACGCCACGTGAAGTGCGCATACCGTCACCCACCAGCGTTACAATCGCAACGTCATCCATGAACTCAACCGGCTCTAACAGGCCATCTTTAAGTTCAAGTTCAAACGCGTCTGACAACACTTGTTTCGCTTTCACCTTATCAGCCGATTCAATACAGAAGCTGATGCTGTACTCAGAAGAAGATTGAGTAATAAGGACAATAGAAACGCCAGCAGAAGACATCGCGCCGAATACACGACTCGCCATACCTACCATGCCCTTCATGCCTGGGCCTGATACGTTAACCATGGTTAGGTCACTTAGCGTCGTAATACCTTTGATTGCTAGGTTATCTTCGCCAGTGTCTTGGCCAATCAAAGTACCTGCGCCTTGTGGGTTGAAGCTGTTTTTGATCAGACAAGGAATGTGGAATTGCGCAATAGGAGCAATGGTTTTCGGGTGTAGAACCGAAGCACCAAAGTAAGAAAGCTCCATCGCCTCTTGGTAGCTAAGAGACTTGAGCAGACGAGCATCATCAACTAAGCGTGGGTCACAGTTGTAAACGCCATCGACATCAGTCCAGATTTCACAGCAATCAGCACGTAGACACGCCGCTAACACAGCCGCTGAGTAGTCAGAACCATTACGACCTAGTGTGACTAGCTCACCTTTTTCATTACCCGCAGTAAAGCCAGGCATGATGTTAACGTGACCTTTAGGAAGTGGAGATTGTTGGAAGTTCTGAGTAGAGACATCCACATCGACCATAGCTTCAAGGTGATCGCCTTTAGCGTATAGGTATTGGACAGGGTCAATCAGGCTTGCTGGTTGGCCTTTCGCTTCCAGTACCGCTTTCATTAACTGGATAGAGATTCGCTCACCTTTACTGATGATGCGAGCATTAACGTGGTTCGGGCACATACCAAGTAGGTTGATGCCATTCACGAACTGCTTTAGCTGAGCAAGAGAGGTATCCACCTGCTCTTGAAACGCGGCACCATCGATAGAAGGCACGACCGCTTTGATCTCTGCAAACAGTGTGTTAAATGAAGATTCGATCTCTGTAATCTGTGCGTCAGCTTCACCATTTTTCAGTGCAGCTTCAATAACAGCGACCAACTTATTGGTTGTTTTTCCTGGAGCCGATAGTACAACGGCTAGCTCTTCTTGCTGGGCATTATTAGCGATGATATCAGCCGCTCGTAAAAAACGATCTGCATCAGCTAATGATGAACCTCCAAACTTTAAAACGCGCATCCCTTTCTCCATAAGTCATAAAAATGGTACAAAAAAAGGCCTGTATCTTGTTGGATACAGGCCTTTTTTTTAAAATCCGTTACTTAGCAGCCTGCCCCAACAATGTTAATGTCGGTAATAATAATGGTTGTGGTCATTACTAGGTGGCTTACGTGCTGCATATCAAATTCTCTGCTTGTGCTTTACTCTACGTGTATCAATTTTTACCACTGGACGTCAATGAAAAGTTGCGTTTTTTTTACATTCGCACCGTTTTTCAGAGCAAACCGTCATTTAAGGGATAAAACACCCTGTATAAACCTTCACTTAAGATACTGGATTTACTCATTGAACAGGCAAGAGTGATCAGTTGCACATATAGTCATAACAAAATGCTATATCGATTGTGCAGCGAACGTACAAGTTCTGTGCTTTAATTGAACGATAACGTTCGAAGAACAATAATAATGACATCAGGAGTGGGAAATGAAGAGATTACTTATTCTTTTGGCTTTTGCTATGCCTGTTGTTTGTTCAGCGAATAGCTTGCCTCTACTACCCAGCCAGATCGATAGTTCTTCTCATAAATTCTTTATCTCCACACAAAACGCGTCGAGTGAAAGCTTCGATACTTGGAAGATAGACAGTGGCTACTCTTATAGCTTGTTTTCAGATGTGGATCTTTACGTCGGTACACGTATCAATAGTGCGGCACTGAAACAGGAAAGTGGATTCTTGAGTGGTGTCAGTTATCAGTTCTCAGAAAGAGTCTCTTTTAACAGTTCTCTACACACCTATAAAGACGAGACCGAAGACAATGAGAAATCGGTAGCCGCAGAGGTTTCCAGCCGAGTGCAACTAACAGATAACCTAGATTTGCATGCCACCCTTGATTATGAAGAGTGGCAGCAAGGTGTTGAAGTGGGACTAGGGTTTCGCTTTTAGTCTCTTTAGCTTGTTCTTTATTAACAGATTAGTGCGGATTGAGATCCAAACTTTTAGTACATCACAAACCATTCCCCGTTTAGTACATCACAAACCATTCCCCGTTCTAATCTATCAACGGCATTCAATTTGAGTCAGTTACGATTCAATTAACAGCTCAGATGAAATTAACACGCCATTCCAATCGGCATAAATATAGTCACCAGGCTGAATCAGTTGATTATGTATAGAGAGTGTCACATTCACTTGGCCGACACCGCGTTTCTCTGTTTTGAATGGCGATGCACCTAACGCCTGAACGCCAAGGTCCATTTGCGACATCATGCCTACATCACGCACCGCACCGTTTACAATCACGCCTTCCCAACCGTTTTCTATCGCGAGAATAGCGAGTTGATCGCCAAGCAGCGCCTTCTGGCATGAGCCATTTCCGTCAACGACAAGCACTTTGCCACAGCCGTCGGTCTCTAAAACCTCGCGAACCTTGGAATTATCGTGATAACAACGAACTGTTACAATTTTTCCAAAGAACGCACCACGTTGGCCGAAGTTCTGCAATGGCATGTTCAGTAGGGTGACTTCGCTTTCAAACTCATCACACAAGTCGGGTGTTATATCGTGCATATATCCTCCGTGAGTAAGGCGTTACCGGTTATGTCAGGCTAGCCTCTATGCTTTTATATGTTATTAAAATTAATCCTTTGTTTTCATTGTTCTATGCTCAATTTATTACTCAATAAAAGTTGATTGAGCATATTTATCTACTAGACTCTTAAGACAGCTTTCAGCTTCCTTGGTTCATAATCCGGTCTTTAGCAGGCAAGATGTGCGAAGCATCTCGAATAATCATTCTTGTTTTGGTGCTAAATAGTCACCATAACATTGGTTAAGTTGTAGCCATACTATTAAAGTTTGTTGCGATACGGCAATTGATGTAAATCAACAAAGTGAATGGAATTAACATTCTCGCGTTGTTAGCATGCTGTTAACATTATAGAATCCACTCCAATCACTAAAAGAATGATTGAAAGGCGTACTGGATCTACGTTATTGGGCAATACTTCAAGGAAGGCAGATAGCTGGAAGTAAGTGTTTTTTTGAAAACTTTAAGTTATCATCAAAAATACATTACCTGTATGTTATGTTTTTGCCTAGAATTTATTCTATTAGCACAGTTTCGTCACAAATTTAGGTACCGCCAAATGCAAACCCCGCAGATTCTTATCGTTGAAGATGAGCAAGTAACTCGTAACACTCTAAAGAGTATTTTTGAAGCAGAGGGATATGCTGTTTTTGAGGCTAGCGACGGTGAAGAGATGCACCAAGTGCTATCTGACAACCAAGTTAACCTTGTAATTATGGACATCAACCTTCCAGGTAAGAATGGCCTACTACTTGCGCGTGAACTACGTGAGCAAGCAAACGTAGCGCTTATGTTCTTAACTGGTCGTGATAATGAAGTTGATAAGATCCTTGGCCTAGAGATCGGCGCTGATGACTACATCACTAAGCCTTTCAACCCTCGTGAACTGACTATCCGTGCACGCAACCTTCTGAACCGTTCAATGAGCACAAGCTCTGTTCAAGAAGAGAAGCGTAGCGTTGAGAAGTATGAGTTCAACGGTTGGGTACTAGATATCAACAGTCGTTCTCTGGTTAGCCCAGATGGCGAAGGCTACAAGCTACCTCGTTCAGAGTTCCGTGCTCTACTTCACTTCTGTGAGAACCCAGGTAAGATCCAAACACGTGCTGACCTTCTTAAGAAGATGACTGGCCGTGAGCTTAAGCCACACGATCGTACTGTAGACGTAACAATCCGTCGTATTCGTAAGCACTTTGAATCTGTTTCTGGTACGCCAGAAATCATCGCAACGATTCACGGTGAAGGCTACCGCTTTTGTGGTGACCTAGAAGACTAATTCGATTCGCGCCTCTTACCATTTAGCACTACTCACCAGTAAGTGTTTTGAACACTAGAAGCGTCATCAATAGTTATTAAAAAGGGAGAATGCCAACGCATTCTCCCTTTTTTATTGTTCTTAATTGGATAAGATTTTAGTAAACCGTATCCACCTTAACGTCTTTCTCTACTAACCACTTCACGGTTTCGCCATCTTTAAGTTCCACCGCCACATCAACAGGCTTGTCACTGTCGATTTCTAGCTGCCATACAAACGCGACTTCCCATTGAGTTTCACTGTGTGTTCTTAAATCAAGATCGTCAGCCGTTACCAACAAGGTGTCTGCACCCTGTTTAACCGTAACACTTTCAACCGCAAGCGTTGCTGGCAGTTGTGAGTCTGACTCTAGGTAGATAGCACCATGTAGGGTCTTATCTTGAGTCTCGCCAATCGTTGGCATCTTGTTGTGCCAAAGGTTGCTTTTCATGGTAACTGTTGCTGCAGATACTTCGACTTGATTATCTTGCTGCCATTCTACTTGTGGCGCAGAACAACCCGCTAATGCCACTACACATGCGGCGAATGCTAATTTTTTCATTATTCTTCTACCTTTGATTTAACCAACTCTTTAAAACTTCAATGTCATTCTGGTATTCGTTATTTATCTCATCAACCCAATCTGAAATGTTCTCCCACCACGCAGGCAAATCTGGAGATTGAGCTTTCTGGGCAACTTGTTGGATGCGTTTCAGACCAATAGAACCTGCAGCACCTTTAATCTTATGTGCCTCAGAAACGATACTGGCTTTATCTTTCGCGACCATGTTGGAGTTCAATATTTCCATATACTCCGGCATCATATCTTCGAACATCGCGATGTTATCCAAAACCGGTTTCGGTCCAACAATATCAACATAAGACTCTAGCATATCAATATCAAGCAAAGTGGTATCAATTTCTGAAAGAAAAGGCTTACTCGCGTCGACTTTATCAATGCTCTCAACCTTATCGGTGCCCGCTACCTTCTCAATTACCTCTGGTGCATCTTCGATAAGTTCACTGATGACATCTTGGATAGCTCGAACCGACAAAGGTTTACTGATCGCTTCGTCCATACCTTTCTGGAAGTACTCTTGCTTGTTGTTTAATACGTTCGCAGTTAACGCCACCAAAGGCGGTAGCTGGCTGTATTTCTCGCGGTAGTATTGAGCAATATCGAAACCCGTCATATCTGGCAGTTGGATATCCAACAACACCAAATCATAGTCTTCAGGATTGAAAGCAATTTGCGCCTCTTTACCCGTCATCACGACTGTCACTTCATGGCCAAGGCTTTCAAGTAGAGAGCGAGCCACTGTGATATTGAGTTCAATGTCTTCGACCATAAAGATCTTAAGATTCGACTGTTTTCTTGGCGTTTTGATCAGAGCCTGAGTATCGTGATTCACTGGAACTCGAATCGAAACCGTAAAGGTACTGCCAAAGCCCTCTTCACTGATGACTTCAATGTGGCCATCCATCATATTAATTAGCTGTTGAGAGACAGCGAGACCAATACCCGTGCCGACAGCGTGCAAGTTGTCCGTGCCCGATTTCACCTGATAGTACATCGCGAAGATCTTCTCGATTTCACTTTCAGGGATACCAATACCAGTATCTTCCACTTCCATCGTAATGTTGGCAAAGTCACCATCAATGTCGGCGCTGACTGTCATCACCACTCCACCATCTTTGGTGAACTTCATCGCGTTACTAACAAGGTTCCACAGTACCTGTCTAAGACGAGTACCATCCACCTCAACAGCAGCTGGAAGATCAGACAATCTTTCTAGATCGAACCTTAACCCTTTCTGCTCAGCCATCAACGCAGAGATACTTTCGATCTCGACAACGAAATCTTCAAAGTTAATAGGCGTAGGGAAGAGTTCAAGCTTACGGCGGTCGAACTTATCCATATCAATAATATCGTTGAAGATATTACCCAGTGTCACCGCGCTCACCTTGATGGTTTGCATCTGCTTGCGCTGTTCGGTGGTCAGTTGGCTATCAAGCAGCATGCGGCTCAAGCCAATGATGCCGTTGAGCGGCGTTCTTAACTCGTGGCTAATAGTTGAGATAAAGGTGGTCTTATCGCGGCTGGCTTTTTCTAACGACTCTTGATGCTCTTTACGTTCAGTAATATCGCGGCCAAAACCAACCAAGCCCAAGTGACGACCATCTTTGCTGTAGAAAGGCACTTTACGCAGTTCGAAGTAACTCTTGCGGCCATCTGGGTATTCAAGCCATTGGTCATAAGTCAGTGCTTGGTTGTCAGCAAATACTTTCTTATCGGTTTCAACAACTTGCTGAGCGACCTCTTTACTGTAAACATCCCAAGGAGTTAAACCAACTAGCTCTTTTTCTGTTTTACCAGTGAGCTCTTCAACCGCACGGTTACAACCAGAGAACACACCATCTTCATTACGGTAGTAAATAAGGTCAGGCGAGGCATCGATAAACGAGCGTAACAGTGCAGTACGTTCTGCGAGTTCAAGCTGAGTACGCTCGCGCTGGAACACCTCGTTTTCGAGATCTTGCATTGCTTCTGCGCGCGCTTCTTCCGCTTTTTCACGCTCTTCAATTTCTTGATTAAGCTTCTCGATATTGAGCTGCATTTTATTGTTGAGTTCTTGGTCTCGCTCACGCATGTCGCCAAGTTTAGAGACCAATTTCGCTAACCTTTGACGTGATTCTTCCAACTGGTCCACGACCACTGACAGAAAATAAACCGCCCAAGGCGTGATCACTAAACCGAAGAAAACTGAACGGACAATGTCGATGTCATCAACATTGCCTTTGAGTGCAAGGGTGATACCGACTTGCACAACAACAGCGAGGGCAACAAGCGCTAGGGCGAGTAAGATAGAAAAGCGGACAATCCCCAGTTTTACGAGTAGATCCACGTAATACTGGGCAAGATTTTTCATGGGTTTCATTTAGCGCTCCATGCGATAAGACTAGCAACATTCTACCCTGTTTGAAGATGGGAGGTAAGCTAGCTACATCACACGCAGCAAGTGTTCAGCGGTAATTTCGAAGGTTAATTAACCAATACAAATACTAACTAAGCAAAAATAGCCGGGGATAATCAAATTGCCAATTTTATAGCGTTAGCGAATTGAGTATGGATGCACCATTGAACGGTTGCGACCGTCTGATTTCGCTTGATACAACGCACTATCAGCCAAGGCAACAGCCGATTCCATTTCATCATCAGGTGTAGGAATGTAAGAGATAATACCAATACTCACCGTGATGAATTCAGAGACTGTCGACTTCTCATGCGCAAGTTCCAATTTTAGGACTTCATCATGAATACGCTGCGCCACCAGCTGAGCACCTTCGGTCGTTGTATTTGGCAGAATAAAGCCGAACTCTTCACCACCATAACGAGCCACACAATCAGATGAACGATTCAACACCTGCTTAAATGCCTGAGAAACCTGAATCAAAGCATCATCGCCTTGTTGGTGTCCGTAAAAGTCGTTGTAGCCTTTAAAGAAGTCGATATCACATAGCATGATCGTCAGTGGCAGCTTCTCACGCACATGATAATGCCACAGTGTAGAGAGCTGTTCATCGAAACGACGTCGGTTAGACACTTTAGTCAGGCTATCCATAAAGCTGAGGCGTTCAAGTTCAAGGTTGGCTTCTTCAAGCTTTTGTTCTGCTAGATAACGCTCTGTAATATCACGCGCCATGATCAACACACCATTAGTGCTCGATGCTGGATCTCTAAACGGTGATTTGACTACATCATACCAAGTAAATGTTCCATCACTTGAGACCACTTTGTCGATATAACGCAGTGATTTACTTTGATGAAGCACTTGATGATCGGTTTCTGATATTCGCGTATAGATGCTATGTGGCACCACATCTTGTAAACGTTTACCGATCAAGTCACTGACTTCAGAGATACCCAGCGCAGCCACAAATGGTTTATTACACGCTTGATAAACCATGTTTTCATTAAAGATACCAATCGAGTCTGGGCTGGCCTCCAGGAGGTTTTGCAAGATGGTGTCACGCTGCGCAAGTGCCACTTCGGTATCTTTTCGCTTCTCCATCTCGCCACGCAGTTTCTGCTGCATGTCATGCCAATCGGTCACATCATGACTAATAGAGAGCGTGCCGATGGTTTCTCCATCTTGGGAAAGCAGCACACTTTGGTAGGTTTCAAGCAAGCAGCTTTTTCCATCTTGATCTGTAGTCCAAGAGCGTTCACTTACACGACCTTTTAATACTCCACCAGAAACACTCAGGGTGCCCTCTTCAGCACGACCATGCCAAAACTTTTTAAACGAGCGATTACTCGTCACTAACTGACCTTTCTGATCTTTCACGTAGATCAGCTCAGACAAAGAATCCAAAGCGGTACGAGCAACATTCAGTTCTCGAACTTCTTGGGACAGTTCTTCGTTAGTGTTTTTATAAGGTGAGGCGTGAATCATCCAAGCCTGCTTATTTCTAAAATGGATCTTACGACCGATCAAGTTGATCTTGAACGACTCAAATTCAGAAAGCGCCCACAGGGAGACCTGCTCGAAGGCTCGAGAGTTGATGTGGTTGGTTAAGTAGTGACGAAAGCTGTTCTCGCTTTCCACAGTAGGAAAGCGAAAATTAACACCGATTTGGCGGATACCAAGCAACTGCATGGCTTGGCGATTGGCATAGAGTATTTCGCCACTTCGAACATCAACAAAGTAGAGTGGCGACGGGGTAGCAAGTAGAAGCGTTTCGATATGCGACTGATAACGAGAATAGAGATGCCAGCAGATGAGAGCAATCAGCAATACAACAACGATATAAATACCGTAGCCATACGCCCTGTCCCACAACCAAGTCATTACCAGTTCCATTTACTCTCAATCTATACCATAAAATCTGCTAGGGAAATGTTACCATTATTTATTGGTTTTATCTGCTGTTACCTACAGTCACCCATTTCTATTAATTGGCCGCGTTTAAAACAGGCAACGTGTACTCGAATGCAGAGCCCGTTTTGATGCCTTGAGCACCGGTTTTATCCAACGAACGACCTATTTCAGTCATCGCTAACCAGCGGTTCTCACACCATAAAGGAGAAAGTAAGGTTGGGCGTCTCGCCGCTGAAGAAACACGGTGATAAACCACGTCCGCAGGCGTGCGTTGAATGATCTCACTCGCGATATCGATGTACTCTTCAAGGCTTGGGGCTTCTAGCTTTCCTGCCTTCCACGCCTTAGCCATGGTACTGCCCTCTACTATATGAAGGCCGTGCAGCTTAATACCATCGGTGCCAACGGCTAATACCTTGTCTAAGGTTTCAAGGTTATCCGCTTTGGTTTCTTTTGGTAGACCAACAATCAGGTGAGTACACACCTTGATACCTAAAGCGCGTGCGCGTTGGGTGATCGTTTCATACACCGCAAAATCGTGGCCGCGGTTAATTCGCTTGAGGGTTTTATCATTGGCGGTTTGCAGGCCAAGCTCGAGCCAAATCTCATAGCCTTGTTTAACGTAGCCCGCTAACAGATCCAACACCGCATCAGGCACACAGTCTGGTCGCGTACCAACACAAAGGCCGACGATCTCTGCACCGGGTGCTTTTAGCGCCTCTTCATACATATTCTTGAGCACTTGCACCTCAGCATAAGTGCTGGTGTACGCCTGAAAGTAAGCCAGGTACTTCTTGGCACGAGCAATCTCACCCGCACGATCTTTTAGCTGGTCAGCAATACTTTGAATTTGAGTTTGTTCATCGGCAAAGGAAGCCACGTTACAAAACGTGCAACCTCCACGGCCAATTGTCCCGTCTCGGTTTGGGCAGCTGAAACCACCATGAAGCGTCAGCTTGTGAACCTTCTCGCCATAACGGCGTTGAAGGTCTTGGCCGATAGTATTGACCAACTCGTGTAATTGCATATTTTCAAAGCACTCAAGTAAATAAGAATGAATATCAGTCTTTTTTGAAAAAAAATTACATCCCTGCAAAATTCGACCAATTAGTTTACTCAAGGCTTTTTGCGAGCAACCTAACAAATATCAATAAACATGCAAAAAATCGGCTCTATTTGCCTAATGTTGCACATTTGTTAGGCATTAAATTCAAAATAAAACGAAAAAAATGGTCTACATGGGTCAACTTTCATTGCAATTCGCCTAGACAAAATTGTAGGATACTTACACATATTGGCTATTTTTGAGTATTTACTTACAACGAAAACTTGCTAATAAGTCGGTGATATCTAACTCCCACCTATATAAACCACTAGTTTGTGGTTAAAAATAAACAGGTATCACTAAGGATTGTTTTTCTCGCAATACTTTTCCTGCGAGATACGGAAAGGATTCAAACCGCCAGCATAGGCAGGTTTAGACCCATAAATATAAAAGGACAAGGCTGACTTTATACAAATAAGTTGCGCCTAGATTTAACTGGAAGGATGTATCTATGGTAGATCAAGAGCAGAACTCACAGGGTCTGTATACTCCTGAATTGGAGCATGACGCTTGTGGTATCGGTTTTGTTGCGCATCTAAAGAATCGCAAATCTCATGATGTAGTAACTCAAGCACTCGATATGCTTGCACGTATGGAACACCGTGGCGGCCAAGGCTGCGATCCGTGTTCTGGTGATGGTGCAGGTATCCTGCTACAGAAGCCGCACGAATTCTTACTAGAAGAAGCCGTAAAGCTTGGAATTAAGCTGCCATCTTTTGAAAAATATGGTGTTGGTGTTGTACTTTTCCCTAAAGATGAACACAAACGTGCACAGTGTCGTGACATTCTAGAACGCAATGCACAACGCCTTGAGTTAGAAGTTATCGGTTACCGTGAACTTCCAACGGACAATTCAATGATTGGTGCTGACCCACTAAGCACTGAACCTCAATTTGAACACGTATTTATTTCTGGCGGCCCTGGTATCACACCAGAAGAGCTTGAGCGTAAACTGTATGTTCTACGTAACTACACGGTTCGTGTATGCCTAGAAAGCGTTTCAAATATCGGTGATGACTTCTACATCAACTCTATGTCTTACAAGACATTGGTGTACAAAGGTCAGCTAACAACTGAACAAGTTCCTCAGTACTTCCTAGATCTGCAAAACCCAACCATGGTGACAGCTCTAGCACTAGTACACTCTCGCTTCTCTACCAATACATTCCCACGTTGGCGTCTAGCTCAGCCTTTCCGTTACATCGCGCACAATGGCGAAATCAATACGGTTCGCGGCAACCTGAACTGGATGAAAGCACGTGAAGCAATCCTAGAATCGGATCTGTTTACACAAGCTGAAATCGACATGCTGCTTCCTATCTGTCAGGAAGGTAGTTCGGATTCATCAAACTTCGATATGGCGCTTGAGCTACTTGTTCTTTCAGGTCGTACTCTGCCACACGCGTTGATGATGATGATCCCGGAAGCATGGCAAGAAAACAAAAACATGGATCCAACTCGTCGTGCGTTCTACCAGTACCACGCGAACGTAATGGAACCATGGGATGGCCCAGCATCAGTATGTTTCACCGATGGTGTTCAAGTAGGTGCAACACTTGACCGTAACGGTCTGCGTCCTTCTCGCTACACAGTAACTAAAGACGACTTCCTAGTAATGGCGTCTGAGTCTGGTGTTGTTGAGATTGCACCTGAAAACGTTGAGTACCGTGGTCGTCTACAACCAGGTCGTATCTTCGTTGCTGACCTTGAGCAAGGCCGCATCATTTCTGATCAAGAAGTGAAAGACAGCATTGCTAAAGCACAACCTTACGAAAAGTGGGTTGAAGAGAACCTTCTGAGCCTGAAAAAGCTACCGGATGCGAGCAACGAATTTAGCCAACCTTCTCCAGAGAAACTACTACACAAACAACAATCGTTTGGCGTGAGTTCTGAAGAAGTAAACGAAATCATTCTACCTCTTGCGAAAACAGGCTACGAGCCACTTTCTGCAATGGGTGCTGACTGGCCGCTAGCGATTCTTTCTCACCAATCGCAGCACCTTTCAAACTACTTCAAACAGTTGTTTGCACAAGTAACTAACCCGCCGATCGACCCGATTCGTGAGCGCATGGTTATGTCTCTGAACACTTACCTAGGTAAAGACCAGAACTTACTTGCTGAAACACCTGAGCACTGTCAAAAAGTAGAACTTGAGTCTCCAGTACTGTCTAACTCTGAGTTAGAAAAACTGCGTGCAATCGATAACGAGCACCTTCAGGCGAAGACGCTGGATATCGTATTCCAAGCAAATGGCGACCAAGGTAAGTTAGAGCGCGCACTTAAGCGTATCTGCCAATACGCAGAAGACGCAGTGATTGATGGCTACTCTATCATCCTACTGACAGACCGTGCGGTTAACTCTAACCATGCCGCTATTCCAGCAATGCTGGCGGTTGGCGCGGTTCACCACCACCTAATCCGTAAAGGTCTACGTGCTAAGTGTGACATCGTTGTTGAAACGGGCGACGCTCGTGAGACACACCACTTTGCAACGCTTATCGGTTATGGTGCAAACGCAGTTAACCCATACCTAGTTATTGAAACGATTGTTGAACTGCAACGTACTAAGAAGCTAGATCCAAACGTACACCCACGTGAGTTATTCGATAACTACCGTAAAGGTGTTAACGGCGGTCTACTTAAGATCTTCTCTAAGATGGGGATCTCTACGCTGCAGTCTTACCACGGTGCACAAATCTTTGAAGCACTTGGTGTTAGCAAATCAGTGGTTGAAAAATACTTCACAGGTACTGTTTCTCGTATCCAAGGTCTAACGATCGACGATATCGCGCGAGAAGTATTGGTTCGTCACCGTGTTGGTTACCCAGCTCGTGAAATTCCAGCTCAGATCCTTGATGTTGGTGGTGTTTACCAGTGGAAACAACGTGGTGAGAAACACTTATTCAACCCAGAAACGATTTCTCTACTTCAAGAATCGACGCGTAACAAAGATTACGGTCAGTTCAAGAAGTACGCAAAAGCAGTTGATGACCAAGGCGACAACGCAGCAACGCTACGTAGCCAACTGGACTTCATCAAGAACCCTGCAGGCTCTATTCCTCTAGCAGAAGTAGAACCAATCGAGAACATTCTTAAGCGTTTCGCAACCGGCGCAATGAGCTTTGGTTCAATCTCGCATGAGGCTCACTCAACACTGGCTGTTGCGATGAACCGCATTGGCGCGAAATCAAACTCAGGTGAAGGTGGTGAAGATCCAGCACGTTTCGAACGTAAAGAAAACGGCGACTGGGAACGTTCAGCAATCAAACAGGTGGCTTCTGGTCGCTTTGGTGTAACGTCTTACTACCTATCTAACGCTGATGAGCTACAAATCAAGATGGCTCAAGGTGCGAAACCGGGCGAAGGTGGTCAACTACCTGGTGATAAGGTTGATGACTGGATCGGCGCAACGCGTCACTCGACTCCGGGCGTAGGTCTTATCTCGCCACCGCCACACCACGATATCTACTCAATCGAAGATTTGGCTCAGCTGATCTACGATCTGAAAAACGCGAACCGTAACGGTCGTGTCAACGTGAAGCTAGTATCAGAAGCTGGCGTAGGTACGATTGCATCGGGTGTAGCGAAAGCGAAAGCTGACGTGGTACTTATCGCAGGTTTTGATGGTGGTACGGGTGCATCTCCGATGTCTTCTATCCGTCATACCGGTCTGCCTTGGGAGCTGGGTCTAGCGGAAACGCACCAAACACTACTGAAAAACGGCCTACGTAACCGTATCGTTGTTCAATCTGATGGTCAGATGAAAACACCACGTGATCTTGCAGTAGCAACGTTACTTGGCGCTGAAGAATGGGGCGTAGCAACAGCAGCTCTAGTGGTTGAAGGCTGTATCATGATGCGTAAGTGTCACAAGAATACATGTCCTGTTGGTATCGCTACACAGAACAAGACTCTGCGTGAACGTTTCGACGGCCGCGTAGAAGACGTAGTCACTTTCTTCCAATACATGGCTGAAGGTCTGCGTGAAGTAATGGCTGAACTTGGCTTCCGCTCTATCGATGAGATGGTTGGTCAATCGCACAAACTTAAAGTTCGTGATGACATCGGCCACTGGAAGTACAAGAACCTAGATCTAACACCTGTACTGCACATTGAGCAGGCACGTGAAGAAGATGGTATCTACAACCAGACGCAACAAAACCACAACCTAGAAGACGTTCTAGACCGCAAGTTGATTCAAGCTGCGATTCCAGCTCTTGAGAAAGGCGAAGCCGTGAATGCGAGCTTCCCTATCATCAACACGGACCGCTCTGCTGGTACCATGCTGTCGAACGAAATCTCGAAGGTTTACAAAGACCAAGGTTTACCACAGCCAATGAACGTTAAGTTCCACGGTAGTGCTGGTCAATCTTTCGGTGCGTTCCTTGCGAAAGGCGTTAAGTTCGAAGTAGAAGGCGACGCGAACGATTACTGGGGTAAAGGTCTGTCTGGCGGTACTTTGGTACTGTACCCAGATGCGAAATCTTCTATCGTTGCTGAAGATAACATCGTGGTTGGTAACGTATGTTTCTACGGTGCGACCTCAGGTGAATCTTTCATTCGCGGTATGGCAGGCGAACGTTTCTGTGTTCGTAACTCAGGTGCGAAGGTTGTTGTTGAGGGCGTTGGTGACCACGGTTGTGAATACATGACTGGTGGTGTTGCCATTATCCTTGGTTCAACAGGTCGTAACTTTGCTGCGGGCATGAGTGGCGGTGTTGCTTATGTTTGGGACAAAGCGGGTGACTTCGAAACCAAGCTCAACCCTGAACTTGTAGACCTAGATCCAATTGAACAAGAAGATAAAGATCTTCTACTGGATATGCTAACTAAGCATGTTGAATTCACAGGAAGTGAAGTTGCTCAATCTTTCCTAGACAACTTTGAAGCAAGTGTTGCATCGCTAGTTAAAGTAATGCCACGCGACTACAAAGCTGTTCTTGAAAAGCGTAAAGCTGAAGCACAACAGGCACAAACGGAAGAAGTGGAGGCAGTATAATGGGTAAGCCTACTGGATTTTTAGAACACGGTCGTGAGCTTCCAAAGAAGCTCGACCCGTCAGTTCGAATTGAAGACAACAAAGAGTTCGTACTTAACGAAGAGTTTGGTGAAAAGATCAATACTCAAGCCTCTCGTTGTATGGACTGTGGCGTACCTTTCTGTCACAACGGCTGTCCGATTGGTAACATCATCCCAGAATTCAATGATGCGGTTTACCGTGACAGCTGGGAAGAGGCTTGGAACATCCTAAGCTCTACCAACAACTTCCCTGAGTTTACCGGTCGTGTTTGTCCTGCTCCTTGTGAAAGTGCCTGTGTTCTTGGTATCAACCAAGACCCAATCACTATCTGTAATATCGAGAAAACGATTGTCGAAACTGCGTACCGTGAAGGGTACGCAAAACCTAAAACACCACGCTCTCGCACAGGTAAAACTGTCGCAGTTATCGGTTCAGGTCCTGCTGGCTTAGCCGCAGCGGAGCAGCTAAACAGCGCTGGTCACTCGGTAACGGTATTTGAACGTGACGAGAAAGTCGGTGGTCTACTTCGCTTCGGTATCCCAGACTTCAAACTGGGTATGGACGTGATTGATCGTAAGATCAACCTAATGGCTGAAGCGGGCGTTGAGTTTAAAGTTAACCAACACATCGGTGTTGATGTTAACGCTCAGCAGCTACGCCAAGAGTTTGATGTGGTATTGCTAACGGGTGGTTCTACGGTTCCACGTGACTTGCCAATCCCTGGTCGTGAGTTGAAAGGCGTTCACTTTGCCATGGAATTCCTTGGTCAAAACAACCGCCGTGCTAACAACCTAGATCTTAAAACAGAAGAGATTCACGCTAAAGATAAGCACGTTGTGGTTATCGGTGGTGGTGATACTGGTTCTGACTGTGTGGGCACATCAAACCGTCATAAGGCAGCGAGCATTACTCAGGTTGAGATCATGCCGATCCCACCAGAGAAGCGCCCTGCAAACATGCCTTGGCCTCAATACCCAATGATCATGAAAACCACCACTTCTCACGAAGAAGGTTGTGAACGTCACTGGAACATCTTAACCAAAGAGTTCATCGGTAACGAGCAAGGTCAAGTGACGGGTCTACGTATTGCTGACATCGTTTGGCAAGATGCGAAACCAGGTGAGCGTCCAGGCTTTGATGAAGTCGCGAACTCTGAACGTGTTATTCCTTGTGACATGGCATTCCTAGCAATGGGCTTCTTACACCCGGAGCCAACCGGCGTGCTTGCTCAACTAGACATTAAACTGGACGAGCGCGGTAACGTCGCTTCTGAAGGTTTTGCAACGAACCAGAAAGGCGTTTTCGCTGCTGGTGATATGCGTACTGGTCAATCTCTAGTTGTACGTTGTATTAATGAAGGTCGTGAATGTGCAATTGCCATTGATGACTTCTTAATGGGTAACTCAAACTTAGAAGCGAAAGCTGATTCACTCATGCTTTCCGCATAATATTTCTCGGGCTAACGTCGATGACGTTAGCCTAGAGGAAAAGCAATACCCTTCCTAACTTTTATATTTGGCTAGCACTCGATGCTAGCCTTTTTTCTATCTGGCATTTGTCGTTTTCAAAATCATCCTGTTGTATATGTTAAATCTCGTTAACATTAACCTTATATATCTCATTGATATCCATCGACTATTTTAGATTATTAAGTGGCTAATCGCGTTTATGCATGATAATTAACCATGAACTTGACCTTAAACACAATTAGCTATACGTTGTAAAGCTGATGAAAATAAAATCAATCGGTTTTGTTAACACAACCAATAACGTTTTAACTGGCTAAAGCAAACTATCAGTTTATAAAAAACAACAAGTATATGAATAGTTAGTCATTTACTGTCTGGATGACAGAGAAGCAAAAGGGAGAATTGCAATGGCTCTATATGATCCTAGTCTTGAAAAAGACAACTGTGGATTTGGTTTAATAGCGCAAATGGAAGGCCAACCTAGTCATAAGTTGGTAAGAACTGCTATTTCAGCCCTCGATCGCATGACACACCGTGGTGGTATCGCTGCGGATGGTAAAACCGGGGATGGCTGTGGCTTATTACTACAGAAGCCTGACTCTTATCTCAGAATTATTGCTGAAGAGAATAACTTCAAGCTCGGCAAGCAATACGCTGTCGGCATGATTTTCTTCAGCCAAGATCCAATCAAAGCGCAATCCGCGCAAGACATCGTCAATAAAGAGCTCGCTCAAGAGACCTTAACGGTTGCAGGTTGGCGCGTAGTACCGACCAACACCGACGTATTAGGTCCGATTGCCAAAGATTCAGTTCCCAATATTCAGCAAGTGTTTATCTCGGCCCCCGCGGGTTGGCGTGAACGCGATATTGAACGACGCCTTTATATCGCTCGTCGCAGAATTGAAAAACAGATCACCGAAGACAAAGATTTCTATATTTGTAGCCTTTCGACACAAGTCATGGTTTACAAAGGTCTGTGTATGCCGGCCGATCTTCCGCGATTTTACCTCGATCTTGCAGACTTACGCATGGAATCGGCGATATGTCTGTTCCACCAGCGTTTCTCAACCAATACTCAGCCACGTTGGCCACTGGCTCAACCATTCCGCTATTTAGCGCACAATGGTGAGATCAATACCATTGAAGGTAACCGTCAGTGGGCTAAGGCTCGTGCCTATAAATTCTCTTCGCCGTTGCTGCCAGACTTACAAACCGCCGCACCCTTTGTGAATGAGACAGGCTCAGATTCATCAAGCCTAGATAACATGCTCGACCTGTTCCTTGCCGGTGGTATGGATGTGTTCCGAGCGATGCGCATGCTTGTGCCGCCCGCTTGGCAAAACCACCCAGATATGGACCCAGATCTACGTGCATTCTACGACTTCAACTCAAAGCACATGGAACCGTGGGATGGTCCTGCTGGTATCGTACTTTCAGATGGTCGTTACGCTGCGTGTAACCTAGATAGAAACGGCCTGCGTCCTGCGCGTTATGTGATTACCAAAGACAATCTAATCACGCTCGCATCAGAAGTCGGTATCTGGAACTACGCACCGGATGAAGTCGCAGAGAAAGGCCGTGTTGGCCCGGGCGAACTGTTGGTAATAGATACTCGCCGCGGTAAGCTATGGCAATCTAATGAGATCGACAATGACCTCAAAGGCCGCCACCCATATAAAGAGTGGATGGAAAAGAACGTTCACAAGTTAACGCCATTTTCTGCGCTGCAAGATGACCAAGTGGGTAAGCGTAGCTTTGACGATGATACGCTCAAGACCTACCAAAAACAGTTTGCGATGAGCAACGAAGAGTCCGACCAAGTGCTGCGTGTGCTTGGTGATATGGGGCAAGAAGCAGTAGGCTCAATGGGCGACGACACGCCAATGGCTGTGCTCTCTTCAAAAGAACGCTTGGTCACTGATTACTTCCGTCAAAAGTTTGCACAAGTCACCAACCCACCGATTGATCCATTGCGTGAAAAACACGTGATGTCTTTGGCGACCAGTATTGGTAAAGAGATGAACGTGTTCTGTGAAACAGACGGTCACGCCTATCGTGTCACGTTTGATTCACCAGTACTGCTTTACTCAGACATGCAGCAGCTTCTGCAGTTGAGTCAAAAACATTATCGTCATGTCATTCTCAGCATGCACTACGACCCGAATAACCAAGATCTAGAACAAGCAATCAAAGCAGTATGTGATAGCGCCGAACAAGAAGTCAGCGAAGGTGCGGTTTTAGTTGTGCTGTCGGACAAAGGTTTAGAGAAAGGAAAACTACCGATCCCTGCAGCCATGTTGGTTGGTGCGGTGCAAACAAGGCTTGCTGATACCAACCTGCGTTGTGATGCCAACATCGTTGTTGAGACAGCAACTGCGCGCGACCCACACCAATTTGCTGTGCTGCTTGGCTTCGGTGCAACCGCGGTTTACCCATACCTCGCTTATGAAGCATTAGGTAAAATGTTGGATGATGGCTCTTTAGATAAAGACTATCGCACCGCGATGCAGAACTACCAAAACGGCATCAACAAAGGTCTGTATAAGATCATGTCGAAGATGGGTATTTCTACGATTGCTTCATATCGCTGTTCGCAACTTTTCGAAGCCGTTGGCCTACATTCCGACGTTGTTGAGCTCTGTTTCCGCGGAGTTACCACACGAATCCAAGGTGCTAGCTTTAGCGATTTCCAACAAGATATCTATAACTTATCGCGTAAAGCGTGGACTAAGCGTAAGCCTATCGAGCACGGTGGTTTACTGAAATACGTACACGGTGGTGAATATCACGCCTATAACCCAGATGTGGTCGGCACACTGCAAACCGCAGTGAAAACCGGCGAAACTTCGGATTATCTCTCTTTTGCGAAGCAAGTAAATGCTCGTCCAGCTGCGATGTTACGTGACTTAATGAGCCTTAAAAAAGCCGATAAGCCACTAACACTTGAGCAAGTAGAGCCGAGCAGTGACCTCTTTAAGCGCTTTGACTCGGCAGCGATGTCGATTGGTGCTCTAAGCCCAGAGGCGCATGAAGCACTGGCTATGGCGATGAACCGTTTGGGTGGTTACTCAAACTCTGGTGAAGGTGGTGAAGATCCACGACGCTTTGGTACCGATCGTAACTCACGCATCAAACAGATAGCGTCTGGTCGATTTGGCGTAACTCCACATTACTTGACCAATGCAGATGTTCTGCAAATCAAGGTCGCGCAAGGTGCGAAGCCCGGAGAAGGTGGTCAACTACCAGGTCATAAGG
The DNA here is from genome assembly GCF_041469245.1 of Vibrio sp. 10N.286.51.B11. Classification (NCBI taxonomy): domain Bacteria; kingdom Pseudomonadati; phylum Pseudomonadota; class Gammaproteobacteria; order Vibrionales; family Vibrionaceae; genus Vibrio; species Vibrio sp. 10N.286.51.B11. The sequence continues at coordinate 23,348 of NZ_JBFRKI010000026.1, forward strand.
TGACGGCAGAAATCGCTAAGCTGAGATACTCAGTTCAAGGTGTTACGCTGATCTCCCCTCCTCCGCACCACGATATTTATTCTATCGAGGATCTAGCGCAGCTGATTTTCGACCTTAAACAGGTCAACCCTAACGCCTTGGTTTCAGTGAAGTTAGTATCTGAACCAGGTGTCGGCACGATCGCGACAGGTGTAGCAAAAGCCTATGCCGATCTAATCACTATCTCTGGCTACGATGGCGGTACCGCAGCGAGCCCACTGACCTCGGTAAAATACGCAGGTTGCCCTTGGGAACTAGGCTTAGCCGAAACTCAACAAGCACTGGTGGCTAACGGGCTTCGTCACAAGATCCGCCTACAAGTCGACGGTGGTCTGAAAACTGGTCTCGATGTGATTAAAGGGGCGATTTTAGGTGCTGAAAGCTTTGGCTTTGGTACCGCACCAATGGTCGCAATGGGTTGTAAATTCTTACGAATCTGCCACCTCAATAACTGTGCGACAGGCGTCGCGACTCAAGATGAAACATTGCGCCGCGAATACTTCAAAGGCCTGCCAGATATGGTGGTGAACTACTTTACTGGCCTAGCCGATGAAGTTCGCCAGTACCTTGCAGAGCTTGGTGTAGAAAAACTTACAGACCTGATTGGTCGTACTGACTTGCTTGAAGCCGTTCAGGGTCTCACTGCGAAACAGAGCAAACTTGATCTATCTTCAATACTCGAAGCTCCAGTTTCTCCAGAGGGTCACCCACTATTTTGGACCGAGCCAAACGCACCATTTGATAAGGCGCAACTCAACCAACAGATCCTTGATGATGCACTCGATGCAATTGAGAAACGTCAATCCACCAGCCTTTACTACAACGTGATCAACACAGACCGCTCGATTGGCGCTCGTATCTCTGGTGAAATTGCTAAGCGATACGGCAACCAAGGGATGGCAGGTTCACCAATCAAGTTATATCTCGACGGTACCGCAGGTCAGTCTTTTGCGGTTTGGAACGCAGGCGGCGTTGAGCTTTACCTAACAGGCGATGCTAATGACTATGTTGGCAAAGGCATGGCTGGCGGCAAAGTGGTTATCAAGCCTCACCAAGGCACCGCATTTACCTGTAACGAAGCGACCATCATAGGCAACACCTGTCTGTATGGCGCAACCGGAGGCAAGCTATTTGCAGCTGGTACTGCGGGCGAGCGATTTGGTGTACGTAACTCAGGCACGGTTGCCGTGATTGAAGGTGCGGGTGACAACGCCTGTGAATACATGACAGGCGGTATTGTTGCCATTCTTGGCGCAACTGGCGTCAACTTCGGCGCCGGTATGACAGGTGGTTTTGCTTATGTCATGGATAAGAATGAAGACTTCCAAGGCCGAGTAAATAACGAGTCGGTCGAGGCACTTTCTCTGTCTGATCTATTTATCCACCAAGAACATCTGCGTGGCTTAATTGCAGAACACTTAGAAGAGACTGGCTCAGTACACGCTGAAGCTATTCTGGCGAACTTTGATGAATGGATTCCGAAGTTCTACCTAGTGAAGCCAAAGACGGCGGATCTTAACACCTTGCTCGGTCACCAAAGCCGCAGCTCTGCTGAACTTCGTGTTCAAGCGCAATAATTGGAAGGAGCCAATAATGAGCCAGAATGTATACCAATTTATTGATTTGAATCGCGTAGACCCAGCGAAGAAACCAATCAAGATACGTAAGATTGAGTTTGTAGAGATCTACGAACCTTTCACTAAACAACAAGCTAAGGCGCAAGCTGACCGCTGTTTAGACTGTGGTAATCCTTACTGTGAATGGAAGTGCCCAGTCCACAACTACATCCCTCAATGGCTCAAGCTTGCCAATGAAGGGCGCATTATCGAAGCGGCTGAACTGTCCCACCAAACCAACAGCTTGCCTGAGGTTTGCGGACGAGTTTGTCCTCAAGACCGTTTGTGTGAAGGCTCTTGTACCCTCAACGACGATTTCGGCGCAGTAACCATCGGCAACATTGAAAAATACATCAATGACAAAGCGTTTGAGATGGGTTGGAAGCCAGACATGTCGCATGTCGAATGGACTGATAAAAAGGTCGCAATCATCGGTGCAGGCCCCGCAGGTCTTGCTGCTGCTGATATCTTAGTTCGAAACGGTGTGAAGGCCGTAGTATTTGACCGCTATCCGGAGATCGGTGGCCTGCTCACGTTTGGTATCCCATCGTTCAAACTAGAGAAAGGCATCATGGAAAACCGTCGCCGTATCTTTAGTGGTATGGGTGTCGAATTTAAGATGAATACCGAAGTCGGTAAAGACGTTCAACTACAACAACTGGTCGATGACTACGATGCTGTCTTCTTAGGTGTCGGTACCTATAAAAACATGCGTGCTGGGTTAGATAACGAAGACGCACCGGGCGTTTATGATGCACTGCCATTCCTTGTTTCCAATACCTACAAGGTCATGGAACTGGATAACCCAACACCATTCATCGACATGAAAGGCAAAAAAGTGGTTGTGCTCGGTGGTGGTGATACGGCGATGGACTGTGTCCGAACTTCGATTCGTCAGCATGCAGCTAATGTTGTTTGTGCTTATCGCCGAGATGAAGCGAATATGCCGGGCTCTCGCCGTGAGGTGAAGAATGCGCGTGAAGAGGGTGTGAAGTTCAAGTTCAACCTCCAACCTATTGGCTTAGAGCTTAACAGCACTGGTCATGTGGTTGGCGTTAAATTCGTAAAAACCGCTTTGGGTGAACCTGATGAAGCAGGTCGCCGTCGCCCGGAACCTGTCGAAGGTAGTGAGCATGTTCTTGAAGCAGATGCCGTTATCATGGCATTTGGTTTCCAACCTCATGCGATGGAATGGCTAGAACCTTTCGGTGTGGAGCTCGATCAGTGGGGTCGCATCAAGGCTCCTAACAAACAAGAGTTTCAATACCAAACCACCAACAGCAAGATCTTTGCAGGTGGTGATGCGGTTCGAGGATCTGACTTAGTGGTGACCGCTATCGATGAAGGCCGTAAAGCCGCAGAAGGGATCTTGGACTACCTAGAAGTGTGACTAATCTAAGGTTTCCTTTATTACTCAGGCCGTTACTATAAAAAAGGGATCCAATGATGGATCCTTTTTTGAATTAGATACGTTTATCACAAGCATATCGAAAAATACGTAAAACAATCGCAAACAAGCCAATACCTATAACTACAATTAAAACAACGCCATAGGAAACATTATGAAAAAAGCAGCTCTCCTCTCGTTATCACTTTTAACGTTAACCGCTTGCAGCCAAGGAATCACGGACATGAAAGACAGAACTTCATCACCTTGTGGAGACAAACCAAACTGCGTATCAACTCAAGATGATCGTGAGCAACATGCATTGGCCGCGTTTGAGTTGTCAGATTCAGCGAGCTTAGATGCGATTGAGCAGGTTGCGCTAACCTTACCGGGATCAAAAACCGCGAGTAAAACAGAAGATTATCTGCGTGTTGAATGTACTTCGCGCATCATGCGTTTTGTCGATGACTTAGAACTTAAAATCACGGATGGCAAACTGATCGTGCGTTCAGAGTCTCGTACTGGCCATTCTGATTTTGGCGTAAACCGAAAACGAGCTGAACAACTTCGTGCTAGCTTGAAAAGCGAAGGCCTAATCAAATAGATAAAAGAATACGCAGATAAATCGCTACTATTCGGATGAGAAGTGCCTCTGGGCAGTCGCTCGACACTTCTTATCCATGCTACAATTTCGCTCTACTGTTTAAATATTATTTATTAAGAGACTACACATGAAAATCGGCATCATTGGCGCAATGGAGCAAGAAGTTGCGATCCTAAAAGCAGCAATTTCAGACATTACTGAAGTTAATAAAGGCGGTTGTACCTTTTTCTCTGGTCAGCTAAATGGTGTTGACGTTGTTTTGCTTCAATCTGGCATTGGTAAAGTAGCAGCGGCTGTTGGTACTTCAATCCTACTAAGCGAATACCAACCAGATGCCGTTCTGAACACGGGCTCTGCTGGCGGTTTTGATTCAACACTGAACCTTGGCGATGTGGTTATCTCAACTGAAGTTCGACACCACGATGCAGACGTTACAGCTTTCGGTTACGAAATCGGCCAAATGGCAGGTCAACCTGCAGCGTTCAAAGCTGACGACAAACTGATGGCTGTTGCTGAACAAGCACTAGCACAAATGGAAGACAAGCATGCCGTTCGCGGTCTTATCTGTACTGGCGACGCATTTGTTTGCACAGCAGAACGCCAAGAGTTCATCCGCAAGCACTTCCCATCTGTTGTTGCTGTAGAGATGGAAGCATCGGCTATCGCTCAAGCTTGTCACCAATTCCAAGTACCATTCGTGGTTGTTCGTGCAATCTCTGATGTTGCAGACAAAGAATCACCAATGAGCTTCGAAGAGTTCCTGCCACTAGCAGCGCAAAGCTCTTCTGAAATGGTTATCAAGATGGTTGCCCTACTAAAGTAAGCGACTAGACATGCAAACACTGTTTGATCAGGTATTTGCAAATGGCGTGCTCCTTGTGATGTGGGGAGCACTGCTTTTTCATTTAATTTTACCTATCCCCCATGCCGCACACCCCACGACCTTATGGCATAAGTTTGCTGAGCTTTTAGCAAGCAAGGTTAATAACAATAACAACCACAACTATTCCCAAAGTTTAATCTCAGGCACATTAGCCTGGGGGTTAATGGTACTGCCAACTCTGGTTATTCTATTGGCACTGCAACCATTGGTTTGGCAATCTCAACTGTTTGAATTGGCACTGTTATTACTCGCGATTGATTGGCGCAATAATGAAAAGCTGGCTAACCAACTGATCAAAGCACTTGGCCGAGAAGATAAAGCGGCCGCTCGTCAGTTACTGGCTCCGATTGTCAATCGTCAAACCGAATCACTTTCGTCACTTGGCCTCGGCAAAGCCGCCACAGAAACCATCATCATGGGTTACGCTCGTAACGTAGTTTGTGTGTTTTTCTGGTACGCCATTGGTGGTGGAATCGCTGCGTTAATGTATCGCCTTGTGGTCGAGTTAGCTCGAGCTTGGTCGCCAAGTCGCAAGCAATTTTCTCCGTTCGGCTCAACGGCGATCAAGATAGTCGCGATTCTCGAATTTATACCGATGCGTTTGTTTGCTTTGATGATCGTATGTGGTGATAAAGCAACGCACACATTTAAGATGATGTTAGTCCAAAGTCGCTCTTGGCCACTACCCGGCCCAGCCTGGTTGATCACGGCTGTTGGCAACAAGCTTGAACTATCATTGGGTGGCCCTGCGATTTACGACAACACTAAAGCCATTCGCGCAAAATTAGGCGGAAGAATCGCACCGTCAGCTCTGCATCTATCTCAGGTTCAGAAACTACTCTTTGGTCGCATCGCTATCTGGATCTTTTTACAAAGCCTAGCCTTACTATTTATTCACCAAGGGATTTAGAGTGGAATCTTCAGCACTTGTTACAAGCCTTACTATTTTGTCTTCCAGCTTATGGCTGCCTTTATCATTTGCAGAAGAAGTACCACTGACTCAAGAACAAGTACAGCCGGCTCAACGCGTGGTCAGCCTTGCTCCTCATGCCACTGAACTCGCGTACAGCGCAGGTTTAGGTAACAACCTTGTCGCCGTAAGTGAACGAAGTGATTACCCACCACAAGCCGATAAGCTTGAAAAAGTGGCAAACTATCAAGGCATCAAGGTTGAGAAGATCATCGCACTTCAGCCTGATTTGATTCTTGCGTGGCCAGCGGGAAACCCGCCCAGAGAGCTCGCGAAACTAGAGCAATTTGGTTTTAATATTTACTACTCCAAGACCAAAAGCCTAGACAGTATCGCAACCAATATTGAACAACTGAGCCAATACGCTAGCGATCCAAGTATTGGCGAAAATAACGCTCAGCAATACAGAGAGCAGCTCAACGCCTTGAGACTAAAATACAAAGATGCCGAGTCAGTAAACTACTTCTACCAACTCAGTGAAAAGCCGATCATCACTGTTGCTCAAGGACACTGGCCAAGTGAGGTGTTTGAGTTTTGTGGTGGCCACAATATTTTTGAAGACAGCGCCTCTCCCTATCCGCAAGTTGGTATTGAACAAGTTGTATTAAGAAAACCGCAAGTAATCTTCACTTCTCAGCACGCGATTGAGAATGGAACCATGTGGCAAACATGGGAAGATGAGATCCCAGCTGTCGCTCAAAATCAGATTTGGTCCCTCAATTCTGACTGGATTAATCGCCCGACAACGAGAACTTTGAAAGCGATCCAACAAGTGTGCGATTTCTTTGATAGAGCTAGGCAAAATCACTAACTATTTGCTGCGTTTTTTCGTACAATTCGCCACCGACCTGTCCCTACAATTTTAACTATAAGAGCACCAGTATCATGGACTCCATGCTGCTTTATATTATCGATTTATTTGGCACTGCCATCTTTGCCGTCTCAGGCGTATTTGTCGCTGGCCGTCTTAAGATGGATCCCTTTGGCGTCGCCGTTCTAGGCAGTGTAACCGCGATTGGCGGCGGCACAATTCGTGACATGGCATTGGGTGCAACTCCCGTGTTTTGGATCACCGATACCACCTACCTTTGGGTCATCATCATCACCTGTTTGCTGACCATGATTATTGTAAGACGCCCGAAACGTCTGGCTTGGTGGATATTGCCGGTATGTGATGCGATTGGCCTAGCGGTGTTTGTTGGCATTGGTGTAGAAAAAGCACTTATCTATCAAGATTCAGCACTAGTGGCGATCATCATGGGTGTCATCACCGGCTGCGGTGGCGGTATTATCCGCGACGTACTTGCCCGTGAAGTGCCTATGATTCTAAGAAGTGAAGTCTACGCGACCGCTTGTATCATTGGTGGTACTTTCCATACCATGGCGATCAGCATGGGGCACGATTCAGAAACTGCATTTCTGGCCGGCGTGTTCTCAACACTATTGATAAGGCTTGGCGCTATTCGTTGGCATTTATCATTGCCGACCTTCGCCATCAAATAAGCTAACGTTACAAAGTGAAAGGCTCCGTAAAGGAGCCTTTCTTAATTTGAGCTCCCCAACACAATTATTATGCTCTCGCGCTACACGTGCGAGCATAGCTAAAAATACCTAACTTGGTTCAAAGCTTTAGTTTCAAGACTAGAGAATGAATGTTGTTTGAGGTAAGTTGAAACAATCATTCCCAACTTTCATGAATATAACCCAATGCTACTCGAAGGAATCGAAACTCTACTGGTATTGAGTAAAGCAAAGACCATGAGCCGCACAGGCAGTTTGCTTTATATCAGCCAATCAGCGGTCAGCAAACGGATTGCGAATTTAGAAAAGAAGCTAGGTAAAAAGCTCATTGAACCGAGTGGCCGACAGATAAAACTCACGCCAGATGCGATAGCATTAATAGAGAGTATTGGCCCGACATTCAATGAACTTCGCGGGCTTATTTATGAACAGCAAGAGTTGGAAGATACTACTCTCATCACCCTAGACAGCACTAAGTCTCTGATAGCCGGTTATTTAGGTGAGATGATGGGCCAGTTCATCCAGCAAGATAAGTACATCACCATTACCACCAACCACACGCCGAGAATCATAGAGCGAGTGCAATCTGGTAAGGCGACCTTGGGGTTGTGTGCTGGCTTACTGCCACCGCATCATGGGTTGATGACCTTCCATCTATTTGATGAGCCGTTTTACATAGTGAGTAAGTCACCGCTAACGGAGCTTCCTCCAATGGTCATCACTAACGACATGACCAACCCTGCCAATTCTTATCAACTTTCTGTATTAGAGAAGTTTGGTATCAAACCCTTGATGGAGATGGATGCCTACACCGCAGCGGCGCAACTTGCATTGGGCGGGACTGGGCCAGCGTTAATACCGCTCTCTATCGTAAAAACACTCAATATTGAGCCTCAATATCTGTATAGCTTCACCGAATTAGCAGGCTTGATTCGGCCGATTCATATCTGTGTCAGACCAAATAGTTACCAGTCTCCACGAGTTAAAACACTGATAGAATCGATTGTTGATGCTGTTCCCAAAGCAGTTTAGACGCCATTAGCATCGACATCACGATCACAAGGGGGCGAATCCATTTCTGCCCTTTTGTCACCACCACTTTAGCGCCAAGCTGAGCGCCCATAAATCCACCGACCGCCATCACTAATCCCAACTCCCAAATAGGCAAACCAGCCAAAATAAAGAAAATTAAGGCAGCGATATTCGAGGTAAAGTTAAGTACTTTAGTACGCGCCGTAGCATCGACTAACGAGAAGTGACCAATAGCAACAAAGCAGACGGTGAAGATAGAACCTGTTCCTGGGCCAAAAAAGCCATCATAGAAACCCACGCCGCCACCAATACACAGAGCAAACATGGCCTCAGAGATCTTCTGTTTTCCTTCAGACGCTCTAGTTTGGGGTGCCAACAGGAAATAGAGAGAGATAGCGATAAGCAGCAGTGGGATAACACTGGTCAGTAGGCTCGCATCAATGTGCTGGACTAACTCAGCGCCAATTGCAGAGCCAATAAAGGTACAAAAGATAGCAAGGCGCATCTCTTTGATGCTGACGATACCGTTGCGCACGAAATACCAACTCGCGGAGAAGCTGCCAAATGAGCTTTGGAGTTTGTTGGTTGCCAGTGCCTGCGTGGGTGGAACTCCAGCCGCTAGCAATGCAGGTAGAGTCAGTAACCCACCGCCGCCAGCCATTGCATCAATAAAGCCTGCTGCCGTTGCAACAACAAACAAGATAGCCAATATTTCTAGAGTGATTTCCATATACCCAACGCCTTAAAATCCTGTGTAGCGACAAGTTACCACTCACAGCAGACGAGCAATAACGAAACACAAGATTCTAACCTATTCCAAATATTCATCATTAAGCTACCGCGGAATAACAGACATAAAAAAGCCCACTCCGAGGAGTGGGCTTTGAGCATTTATATCCGCATATCAGCGATACACTTTAGGCGATTAAGCTTGAGAAGCTTTAACCTGAGCGTGTAGCTCTTGAACTGAAGTTACTGACGTTTTCGCGTCTGCAGTGTGCGCCATACAAGTCGCGAATGCAGCATTTAGCGTAGTCGTGTAGTTAACTTTCTCAGCAAGTGCACCACGACGAAGAACTTTAGAATCTTCAATCGCTTGACGGCCAGCTGCAGTGTTCACGATGTACGTATACTCGTTGTTCTTGATACGGTCAAGAATGTGAGGACGACCTTCGTGTACCTTGTTTACTAGACGTGGGTTGATGCCCGCTTCGCCAAGGATAACCGCAGTACCGTGAGTTGCGTCTAGCTGGTAACCAAGCTTAGATAGTTTAGATGCTAGGTCAACAACACGCTCTTTGTCGCCTTCGCGAACAGAAAGAAGTGCACGACCGCCTTCTGGGTAGATGTTACCACAACCCAATTCAGCTTTAGAGTATGCTTCTGCGAACGTCGCACCAACACCCATAACTTCACCAGTAGAGCGCATTTCTGGGCCTAACAGTGGGTCAACACCAGGGAACTTGTTGAATGGAAGTACAACTTCTTTCACTGAGTAGTAAGGTGGGATGATTTCTTTCGTAAAGCCTTGAGACTCTAGAGATTGACCCGCCATTACACGAGCGGCAATCTTAGCGATTGGCGCACCAGTTGCTTTAGATACGAATGGAACCGTACGTGCTGCACGAGGGTTAACCTCGATTAGGTACACTTCATTGTTCTTAACAGCAAACTGCGTGTTCATCAGACCACGAACACCCAACTCGAACGCTAGCTTTTCAACTTGCTCGCGCATTACGTCTTGGATTTCTTGGCTTAGCGTGTATGCAGGAAGAGAACATGCTGAGTCACCAGAGTGAACACCCGCTTGCTCGATGTGCTCCATAATACCGCCGATTACAACGCGCTCACCGTCACAAATCGCATCTACGTCTACTTCAACAGCGTCATCTAGGAAGCTATCAAGTAGTACTGGAGATTCGTTTGATACGCTAACTGCTTCGTTGAAGTAGCGACGTAGGTCTTGCTCGTCGTATACGATTTCCATCGCACGACCACCAAGTACGTAAGAAGGACGTACAACAAGTGGGAAGCCGATTTCACGAGATTTCTCTACCGCTTGCTCCATTGTTGTTACTGTCGCGTTTTCTGGTTGAAGTAGGCCTAGACGGTCTACAGCAACTTGGAAACGCTCACGGTCTTCTGCACGGTCGATTGCGTCTGGGCTAGTACCGATGATTGGTACGCCAGCAGCTTCAAGAGCACGTGCCAGTTTAAGTGGCGTTTGACCACCGTACTGAACGATAACGCCTTTTGGCTTCTCAACACGAGCGATTGCTAGTACGTCTTCCAGAGTTACTGGTTCGAAGTACAGACGGTCAGACGTATCGTAGTCTGTAGAAACTGTCTCAGGGTTACAGTTAACCATGATAGTTTCGTAGCCATCTTCACGTAGCGCTAGTGATGCGTGTACACAACAGTAGTCAAATTCAATGCCTTGGCCGATACGGTTTGGACCGCCGCCTAGAATCATGATTTTTTCTTTGTCTGTTGGGTTTGCTTCACACTCGTCATCGTAAGATGAGTACATGTAAGCCGTATCTGAAGAGAACTCAGCTGCACACGTATCTACACGCTTGTATACCGGGTGGATATCGTATTGGTCACGTAGACGACGGATTTCGCTTTCCGCTACACCTAGAATCTTAGATAGGCGCGCATCAGCAAAACCTTTACGCTTAAGCTTGTTTAGCTCGTCTTTATTTAGACCAGCAAAGCCTTTCGCTTTAAGTTCTTGCTCTAGCTTAACGATGTCTTCGATTTGAACTAGGAACCAACGGTCGATTTGCGTTAGGTTGAATACACCATCTACCGACATACCAGCACGGAATGCGTCAGCGATGTACCAAATACGCTCTGCGCCAGCTTCTTTAAGTTCGTGACGGATAGTCGTTAGAGCATCTGGTGCGTCTAGGTCTACCATTTCATCAAAACCAGTCGCGCCAACTTCTAGGCCGCGAAGTGCTTTTTGTAGAGATTCTTGTTGGTTACGGCCGATAGCCATAACTTCACCAACCGACTTCATTTGCGTCGTTAGGCGGTCGTTAGCACCTGCAAACTTCTCGAAGTTAAAACGAGGAATCTTAGTTACTACGTAGTCGATTGTTGGTTCGAATGATGCTGGAGTTGCGCCGCCAGTGATGTCATTCATTAGCTCGTCTAGCGTGAAACCAACAGCCAGTTTCGCTGCAATCTTAGCGATTGGGAAACCTGTTGCTTTAGATGCTAGTGCAGAAGAGCGAGATACACGTGGGTTCATCTCGATGATAACCATACGGCCATCTTTCGGGTTGATACCAAACTGTACGTTTGAACCACCTGTTTCAACACCAATCTCACGCAGTACTGCTAGAGATGCGTTACGCATTAGTTGGTATTCTTTATCTGTCAGCGTTTGAGCTGGAGCCACAGTGATTGAGTCACCTGTGTGAATACCCATTGGGTCGAAGTTTTCAATCGCACATACGATGATGCAGTTGTCGTTTTTGTCACGAACCACTTCCATCTCGTACTCTTTCCAACCGATAAGTGATTCATCGATAAGAAGTTCATTAGTTGGAGATAGATCCAAACCACGACGACAGATTTCTTCAAATTCTTCTTTGTTGTAAGCGATACCGCCACCAGTACCACCCATCGTGAACGATGGACGAATGATACAAGGGAAGCCAACCATGTCTAAAACTTTGTAAGCTTCTTCCATCGTTTTCGCTGTATCAGCAGTTGGACACTCAAGGCCAATTGCTTTCATTGCTTTATCGAAGCGTGAACGGTCTTCTGCTTTATCGATAGCGTCAGCCGTTGCACCAATCATTTCAACACCGAACTCTTCAAGAACGCCGTGCTTTTCTAGGTCTAGAGCACAGTTCAATGCAGTTTGGCCACCCATAGTAGGTAGAACTGCATCAGGCTTCTCTTTAGCGATGATGTTACGCACAACTTCCCATTGGATAGGCTCGATGTAAGTTGCATCTGCCATGTCTGGGTCAGTCATGATTGTCGCTGGGTTCGAGTTTACAAGAATAACTCGGTAACCTTCTTCGCGAAGCGCTTTACAAGCTTGAGCACCAGAGTAATCGAACTCACATGCTTGGCCGATAACGATCGGGCCAGCACCTAGAATAAGAATACTTTTAATGTCAGTACGTTTTGGCATTGTCTACTACTCCGAATTACGCTGTGTGCTGTTTGATTAGTTCAATAAAGTGGTCGAATAACGGCGCTGCGTCTTCTGGACCTGGGCTTGCTTCAGGGTGACCTTGGAAGCTGAATGCTGGTTTGTCTGTACGGTGAATACCTTGTAGAGAACCATCAAATAGTGATTTGTGCGTTGCACGTAGTGTCTCTGGAAGGGTTTCTTCGTCAGCAGCAAAGCCGTGGTTTTGCGAAGTAATCATCACAACATCACGATCTAAATCTTTAACCGGGTGGTTTGCGCCGTGGTGACCAAACTTCATCTTCACTGTCTTAGCGCCTGACGCAAGAGCAAGAATCTGGTGACCTAGACAGATACCGAAGATTGGTAAGCCTTTTTCTAGGAACACTTTTGTCGCTTCAATTGCGTAAGTACATGGTTCTGGGTCACCAGGGCCATTTGAAAGGAAAACACCGTCTGGGTTCAGAGCAAGTACTTCTTCAGCTGAAGTCTCAGCAGGAACAACCGTTAGGCGGCAGCCGCGGTCAACAAGCATTCGTAGGATGTTTCGTTTTGCACCGAAGTCATAAGCAACAACGTGGTATGGCAATTCTGAGTCTGCTTTCGCTTCAGGAAGTCCACCCGTAAGCGTCCACGAACCTTGTTTCCATTGATACGCTTCTTTTGTTGTAACTTCTTTCGCAAGGTCCATACCTTTCAGGCCAGGGAATTCTTTTGCTTTAGCTAGAGCCAAAGCTTCGTCTAGGTTTCCGTCGTTTACTGAAGAGCCAGCTACAATACAACCGTTCTGTGCGCCTTTTTCACGAAGAATACGCGTCAACTTACGAGTATCAATATCAGCGATACCAACAACGTTTTGCGACTTAAGGTAATCAGAAAGGGATTGTTCATTACGGAAGTTAGAAGCGATTAGAGGGAGATCGCGAATCACAAGGCCTTGAGCGTGGATTGAAGAAGATTCTTCGTCTTCGGAATTGGTTCCGGTATTGCCAATGTGAGGGTAAGTAAGGGTAACGATTTGTTGAGAATAGGAAGGATCAGTGAGGATTTCTTGGTACCCCGTCATCGAGGTATTAAAAACGACTTCACCAACTGCAGAACCTACAGCGCCAATGGCTTCACCGTGAAATACTGTCCCATCTTCTAGGACGAGTAGTGCTGACTTCTTCAAGACAACCTCCAGAAATAAAAATGCATTAAAATTGATTTAATTTGCAAATCTACCTTCCTGCAACACCAAAAACTGCGTGTTTATGGAAATTAGACAAATTGGCGGTATTTTAGTGATCTGCGTGATACGTGTCAACATTTAACTCAAAAGAAATTAAACATTTGTAAGGACTAATTCAATTTACCCCCTCAAAGCTCCAAAAGTTCAACTTTCATGCGCATTTAGCTCGAATATTACGATTTTCTAATTTTCACTCCTCATTTTAGCCAACCATAGAGTGATAAAAATATCAGCAACAAAACGCAATCGATAAATACCAAGAGAAAACATGACAATTTAAAGATCTAAAACAAAAAACACACTAAAGACCACATAAACAGCATAGAAATGGAGTCAAAAAGGCGATAAGAAGAAAGTAGAAGGAAGATCGGAGAAGTGAGATTACTAAGGAAAATGCACCAAATAAAGAAAGCGCCGGCAATTGCCAGCGCATAAATATCTATTTATAGGTCATTCAAACCAAGCACATCCGTCATGGTATAAAAGCCTGCTGGTTTATCATTTAACCAAACCGCGGCCTTGATTGCGCCATTAGCAAAGGTCATTCGATCAGTGGCTTTATGGGTAATTTCCACTCGTTCACCGATATCAGCAAACATAGCGGTGTGTTCACCAATAATGTCACCGGCACGAATCGTCGCGAAACCAATCTCATCTTTAGTGCGCTCGCCAGTAATACCCTCGCGTGACCATACAGCTACATCGTTCAGCTCATTGCCCATAGCACCCGCAATAGCTTCGCCCATACCAATCGCAGTACCTGACGGTGCATCGACTTTATGACGGTGATGAGCCTCAACGATCTCGACATCACAGTAATCGCCCATCACTTTAGCGGCCTTCTCTAGCAGCTTAAAGACCAGGTTCACACCAACGCTGTAGTTAGGTGCCATTACGATAGCCATCTCTTTTGAAGCAGCATCAATCACCTGCTTCTCTTCTTCAGAGAAGCCCGTTGTACCGATGATCAGTTTTTTACCGTGACGTTTACAAAGTTCAATATTCGCTAATGTGCTAACAGGGGCAGTAAAATCGACAATCACATCAAACTCTTCGATGGCTTTAGACAAATCATCGACTAAAGCAACATCAAAACGACCTTCACCGCATAACTCGCCGACATCTACGCCGACCAAAGATGACTCTGGACGCTCTGAACCAGCTCCAACACTTGCTTCTGAATTATGATGAGCGGCTTTCACCAAGTTGCGGCCCATGCGGCCCGCTGCTCCTGCAATTGCAATTCTTACCACTGCGAATATCTCCATTGTTTTGGTTACCGTTGCCACTTATCTCTTGCAGCAACGTTCAATCGATTAATCTCTTTAAACTAACAACAATCTCAAACTCAGGCTAGCAATTACGAAAACTCTTTTATTACTCGCTCTAAAATTGGCACATTTGCCTCTGGGAAGGCGTATTGATTCAATGATTCTAGGCTTACCCATTCACCTTGCTGACCTTCTTTACCATAAGGCTGCTCTTCAAAATCAGTCACGAGAATGAAATCGAACTTAAGTGACTTATCCGTGTAATCAAATTCAAGATGCTCAAACAGAGACTGCTCGGTCACCTTGATACCGACCTCTTCATCAAGCTCGCGAGTCATCGCTTGCTCAATAGTTTCGCCCTCTTCAACCTTGCCACCTGGAAATTCCCAGAAGCCACCTTTGTGCTTGTCATCTGGACGCTTAGTGATAAAGACCTGTGACTTATCTTGATTGAAGATAATACCCGCTACGATATGGATTCTTTTCATTGATGGTGTTCCTTAATAAAACGCTGAACTCACATAGTCCCTAAACACGTCATCCTCAAGAAAGAGGAACGACTGAGTTGGGGATCTAAAACTACGCGAGCCTAACTAAACAAGATTCCCTACTACGCTCACTCCTCGCTATAGGGAATGACAACTTCCTTGCGTAACAAAGTAAGCCATGAAATTTACATACAAAAAGAGCCGCCTAAGCGACTCTTTATATTCTATTTGTCAGTTTTATGAAGCTAAGTTGTAGTGTATGAGAGCAAGGCGGTGGCACGGAGCTTACGACTGTAAGTGAGTACCACCAACGCAGCTATCATGCGCTACAGCAACGATTCATTAAACTTACGCGATTTTACCGTGACACTGCTTGTACTTCTTACCGCTACCACATGGGCATGGCTCGTTACGGCCAACTTTACGCTCGTCACGCACTACCGTTTGTGGAGATGCCGCTTCAGCTTCATCGTCAGCTAGCTGGTTTTCAGCTGTTGCATGTTGCGCTTGTGCACGACGCGCCGCTTCTTCAGCTTGAGCTTGACGTTGAGCTTCCATCTTTTCAACTTCTTCTTGTTGCTGAACGCGCACTTTAGAAAGGATGGTAACAACGTCTGTTTTCAGTACATCTAGTAGGCCTTCAAACAGTTCAAACGACTCGCGCTTGTACTCTTGTTTCGGGTTCTTCTGAGCATAACCACGTAAGTGGATACCTTGACGAAGGTGATCCATCGCAGCCAAGTGCTCTTTCCAAAGGCCGTCTAGCGTTTGTAACATCACAGATTTCTCGAAGTTACGCAGTACTTGAGCACCAACCACTTCTTCTTTCTGTTTGTACGAATCAACCGCCATAGCAAGAATACGCTCACGCAATGCTTCTTCATAAAGCTTGTCGTCTTCGTCTAACCAACCTTGAATATCAAAGTCTAGATCGAAGTCATTCTTCAGACGATCTTGCAGACCCGCGATATCCCACATATCTTCAAGAGACTGAGGTGCGATGTATTCATCAATCACTGATGCCAATACATCTTCACGGTTGTGTTCGATCATCTCGCTGATATCGTCAGAGCTCATCAGTTCATCACGAAGCTCATAAACCACTTTACGTTGGTCATTGGCTACATCATCGTACTCAAGAAGCTGCTTACGAATATCGAAGTTACGACCTTCAACTTTACGTTGTGCTTTTTCAATTGAGCGAGAAAGCATCTTAGATTCGATCGCTTCGCCTTCGTCCATACCACTTTGGATAAGACCAGCCATACGATCCGATGTGAAGATACGTAGCAGAGAATCTTCCATTGATAGGTAGAAACGAGAAGAACCCGCATCACCTTGACGACCAGAACGACCACGTAGCTGGTTGTCGATACGGCGAGATTCATGACGCTCAGTACCAATGATGTGCAGACCACCTGACTCAAGCACTTTATCGTGGATTACTCTCCAGTCAGCTTTGATCTTCTCGATCTGCTCTTTGGTTGGATTCTCTAGCTTCTCAACTTGTGCCTGCCAGCTACCACCTAATACGATATCGGTACCACGACCAGCCATGTTAGTTGCGATAGTTACCGCACTCGGCATACCAGCTTGTGCAACGATCTCTGCTTCCATTTCGTGGAATTTAGCATTTAGAACGCTGTGCTTAATTTTTGCTTTTTTCAGTGCGTTAGACAGTAGTTCAGACTTCTCGATAGAAACCGTACCAACCAATGATGGCTGACCAGCAGCTACACGGTCTTTGATGTCTTCAATGATCGCATTGAACTTGTCTTCTTCGGTACGATAAACCACATCTGGCATATCGTTACGAACCATAGGCTTGTTGGTTGGGATAACCACTGTTTCTAGGCCGTAGATAGACTGAAATTCGAAAGCTTCTGTATCGGCTGTACCTGTCATACCTGACAGTTTTTCGTATAGACGGAAGAAGTTCTGGAATGTAATCGATGCTAGCGTCTGGTTTTCATTCTGAATCTTCACACCTTCTTTAGCTTCAACAGCTTGGTGTAAACCTTCAGACCAACGACGACCTGGCATAGTACGACCAGTATGTTCATCAACGATAACCACTTCGCCTTCTTCAGTAACGATGTAGTCGACGTCTTTCTCAAACAGTACGTGTGCACGCAGCGCTGCATTAACATGGTGCAATAGGCTGATATTAGTTGGAGAGTAAAGCGTGTCACCCTCTTCCATCAGGCCGTTTTTGACCATTAGCTCTTCTACAAATTCTTGACCGTTTTCAGTCAGGTGAACCTGTTTCGATTTCTCGTCCATGGTGTAGTGACCTTCACCACGGTACTCTTCAGAATCTTCTTTATCTTGGCGCTCAAGGTTAGGGATCAACGTGTTAATACGCGTGTAAAGATCTGAACTATCTTCAGCTGGGCCAGAGATAATAAGTGGAGTACGAGCTTCATCGATTAAGATTGAGTCAACCTCATCGACAACAGCAAAGAAGCGCTCACGTTGAACACGATCTTCAGCACGGAAAGCCATGTTGTCACGTAGGTAATCGAAGCCAAACTCGTTGTTTGTTCCGTATAGGATATCCGCTTGGTACGCTTCTTTCTTCTCTGGTGGAGCCATGTTTGGCACGTTTACGCCAACAGTCATACCAAGGAATTCAAATAATGGGCGGTTTGTTTCCGCATCACGCTTCGCTAGGTAGTCGTTCACCGTTACTACGTGAACACCTTTGCTAGGTAGGGCGTTAAGATAAGCTGGTAGGGTTGCTGTAAGAGTCTTACCTTCACCAGTACGCATTTCTGCAATTTGGCCAGCATTTAGAACCATGCCACCAATCATTTGCACGTCAAAGTGACGCATGCCGTAAACACGCTTAGACGCTTCACGTACCGTAGCAAATGCTTCAGGTAGAAGTTGGTCTAGCGATTCACCTTTATCTAAGCGCTCACGAAATTCAACCGTTTTTGCTTTTAGTTCTTCGTCTGAAAGTGCTTCAAACGTTGGTTCGAAGTTATTAATTTCTTTTACAATTTTTCTAAGGCGGCGCAGTGTTCTGTCATTGCGACTGCCAATTACCTTTGTCAGCAGCTTAGTAATCATGTGCTTGGAATCTCTTCGTTCTCAGATCGTCCGCGATCTATTTTAAATGCCGTCAGTGTCTCTACTAGCTATGAACTAGTCTTCAGTTACTAACCAAGGATACTGAGATAAATCTAGTATCTTTGATATTGTACTTGAGAGTAGAGTTTTCAAGGCTTGAGTTAAAATTAATGCCCTTTAGTGTAAGTAATTTTCACACCAACAACCATTTATAACCCCATTTGTTTGATGTGCTTGGAACTTTTCTTTCTAATTGCTGATGGATTAGCCAGACTGCAGCTCATTGGGAGACAACTTTCGGATGTTGACGACACTGTATCTGGAAAATAGATACAAAAAAACCAGGTCAATGACCTGGTTTTCGAAATCTTATATTGCTGTAAACAACAATTACGCTAGAACCATTCCTGGTTCAGCAAATGCAACAGGAGAGCCTACTTCTTCTTCGAATGTTGCCCATTCCCAAGCTTCTGCGTCAGCAAGTACTGCACGTAGTAGTTGGTTGTTTAGGCCGTGACCTGATTTGTATGCACGAAACTCACCAATAATAGCGTGTCCACACATGTACAAGTCACCAATCGCATCTAGTACTTTATGAGTTACGAACTCATTGTCAAAACGTAGACCCTCTTCATTAAGAATTCGGTATTCGTCAAGTACGATAGCATTATCAAAGCTACCACCAAGTACTAGGTTTTGAGATTGTAGATACTCAATGTCGCGCATGAAGCCGAAAGTACGAGCGCGAGAGATTTCTTTCACAAAACCTTGTGAAGAGAAATCAAACAACAAACGTTGCTCATCAGATTCAATTGCTGGGTGGTTAAAGTCGATCTCAAAGTCCATACGGAAGCCGTTAAATGGAACAAACTCTGCCCACTTATCGCCATCTTCAAAACGGATAGGCTTTTTGATACGAATAAAACGCTTCGCTGCATTCAGTGTTTCTACACCCGCTTGCTGTAGCAAGTATACGAATGGGCTTGCGCTACCATCCATAATTGGGATTTCAGGAGCATCTACTTCAACAATAATGTTGTCGATGCCCATACCCGCTAAAGCTGCGTTAAGGTGTTCCACTGTAGAGATACGTACGCCTTCGTCATTAACAAGAGCTGTACATAGCATAGTGTCACGAACTGACGCTGGATCAGCTGGGAAATCTACAGGTGGATTTACATCTGTACGACGATAAACAATACCTGTATTTGCAGCTGCCGGGCGAAGAGTAAGTGTGACTTTACGACCAGAGTGGAGACCCACACCAGTTGTTTTCACAATTTCTTTCAGAGTACGTTGTCTGATCATCTGCTTGCCTCGTTATCAGTGCTACAAATCACGGTCAGTATTTACCGACCGCGAATTTTACCATTAATTCGACGATAGTCAAATTTTGGGTATTTGTTAATCAGCCTGACGTCGTAAGAATGCTGGAATATCTAAGTATCCACTCTCTTTCTCAGCCTTAGGTGCTGCACTTTGGCTAGCGCCTGTACCTGAAGAAACAGGTGACGTTGTTGGTTGCGGCTTAACTTGAGGTTTAACCTCAGTTTTTTCTTGCAATGGTTGTGCCACTTTCTCTTCCACTTTTGGTGCAGTTTGAGCCGCTACCTGTGGTTGAGGAGTTGGTGCAACCTTAGCTTTACCACCAGCAACTAATGTAATGTCTGGTTTTTTCTCTGTGCCGATACCTGTTGCTACAACAGTTACACGGATTTCATCCGTCATATCAGGGTCTAGAGAAGTACCAATCACAACTGTTGCGTTATCAGATGCGAATGCCTTAACTGTATTACCTACTGTTTCGAATTCATCTAGACGCATATCTAGGCCTGCTGTGATGTTCACAAGAACGCCACGTGCGCCAGCTAGGTCGATGTCTTCTAGTAGTGGGCTAGAAATTGCCGTTTCAGCAGCTTCTTCAGCACGGTCTTCACCTTTTGCGATACCGCTACCCATCATTGCATGACCCATCTCAGACATTACGGTGCGAACATCCGCGAAATCGACGTTAATCATACCAGGGCGAGTAATTAGCTCAGCGATACCTTGTACAGCGTTTTTAAGTACATCATTGGCACTTGCGAAAGCTTCTAGCAGAGTTACGCCGCGGCCAAGTACTTTAAGTAGCTTCTCATTTGGAATCGTAATTAAAGAATCCACATGTTTAGAAAGCTCTTCAATACCTTGCTCAGCAAACGCTAAACGTTTTTTGCCTTCAAAGCTAAATGGCTTAGTTACAACAGCAACCGTTAGCACACCCAACTCTTTCGCAACTTCAGCAATAACTGGAGCAGCACCTGTACCAGTACCACCGCCCATACCAGCTGCGATAAATACCATATCTGCGCCAGTTAGAACTTCTTTAATTCTTTCTCGATCTTCGAGAGCTGCATCACGGCCTACTTGTGGGTTTGCACCAGCGCCCAAACCTTTAGTGATATCACCACCAATTTGGATCACGCTGCTCACGCTTGTTTTACGAAGTGCTTGTGCATCAGTGTTAACACTGATGAATTCTACGCCTTCGATTGATTCACGTACCATGTGCTCAACAGCGTTACCGCCACCGCCACCAACTCCAACGACTTTAATTACTGCATCGTCAGACATTTCCATCATCGGTTCAAACATGTGTTATCTCCGTTTTTTCCTGCAACTCAGGTTAAAACTCTTTTTGTATCCAATTACGCAATTTGCCAAATAAACCAGACATAGAAGGTGCTGAACGCTTAGGTTCGCTGTAATCACCTTCATCACTGATCTGACAATCTCTTGCGTAATGAAGTAAACCAACCGCCGTAGAATGATACGGCTCTTTAACATAGTCAGTTAAGCCACTAACTTCTAACGGCTTACCAACTCGAACTTGATTGCGGAAAACACGTTCCGCACACTCTACCAATCCGTCAATTTGTGCCGCTCCACCAGTGAGAACGACGCCAGCTGCAAGGTGGTGTTTAATACCTTCATCTCGTAGCTGTAATTGAACCGTATCAATAGTTTGGTTAACGAGACCCATAAGTTCAGTGTAACGTGGTTCAATCACTTCCGACAAAGTTTGTCGTTGCAAACTTCTCGATGGGCGACCACCAACACTTGGGACGTTAACAGAGTCATCCTTGCTTACGAGTTCACTCAGAGCGCAACCATGGTTTACTTTTATCTCTTCAGCATCGCTCACTGGCGTGCCGAAAGCGAAGGCAATATCACTGGTTACTGCATTTCCTGCGTAGGAAAAGACTTCTGTGTGTCGAAGTGCGCCGCCAGTCCAAATGGAAATATCCATTGTACCCGCACCGATATCGACAACACATACTCCAAGCTCTCTCTCGTCTTCAGTAATTACCGCATTGCTTGAGGCAAGTCCTGAAAACACGATTTGTTCTACTGTGAGACCACATCGTTCAACAGCTTTAATAATGTTTCTCGCCATGTCGCTATGGCAAGAAATTAGGTGAACACTGACTTCCATTCGAACACCAGATAAGCCAAGTGGGTTCTTAATCCCTTCTTGATAATCAATGGTAAATTCTTGTGGGATCACGTGCAGAATTCTCTGCTCATCACCTATTTTAATTGATTTCGCGGTATGGATCGCTCGATCCATATCGTCTTGAGACACCTCTTCATCAGAGATAGTGCCCATGCCTTTTTCAATTCGGCTTGCGATATGTTTACCCGATAGCGAGATAAATACATTGCTGATTTGGCATTCCGCCATCAACTCTGCTTGATCAATAGCTCGCTGAACCGACTTAACTACCGACTCTAGGTCGTTTACACCACCTTTATCCATACCTCTGGATGGGCTTTGCCCAGAACCAATGATATTGATTTGACCATCAGGCAATATTTCACCAACCAGAGCTGATATGGTCGCAGTGCCTATATCAAGACCAACGATTATGTTGTCATCTGCGGTCTTAGTCATCTGTGCTCTCTTCTAACTCTTGCTCTGGAAACCAGCCTACAGCGGCTCCCGTATCATACCTGAGGTCGATGTAGCTCACTTGATTCGCTTTACTACCAAGTTCGTTGTAAAGCGAAATGAAGCGTTCAACACGCTCATCTAAAGAATCTTTACCTAGTTCTAAACGGATACCGTTATCTAGGATTATTTGCCAAGCGCGACGCTCATTGAGAACGAGAGAGGTAACGGTTAACCCTAGACTGTTAATCAAAGGGGTTATCTGTCGCCACTTTTCTATCACTTCTTGGCTGGTGCCGTCTGGGCCGTAAAGCTTAACTCTATCGCCCTTCAACAGGCCGATATCACCATTAAACACCTGACCATCGTCATTCAGCAGCATGTTACCGTTCCAGATTGCTGCCGCATGGTACTCAGTCAAAAATACTTTTATTGTGTCTGGCCACTGCTTACGAATGGAGACCACTGAAACCCAAGGTAACGCTTCTAAACTGTCTTGCAACACACCGATGTCTTGCGACATGAAGGTTCCAATATGCTCTAGCTCGCCAAAGGCATGTTGAACATCACCAGCGGTTACGTAAGTTAAGTCGCCTTGAAGTACTATTTTGGAGAGAGGCAATCGCTGATCGTCCCACATCCAAGTTAGTGTGGTATAGAAAAGAAACCCAATGAATAGCAATACCATGACAAAAAAAGACCCGCCTAAGGCGTGTTTCTTGAGCGACGGTAAACTGAATAGGTGGCGGTTTTCGCTAAAAGTACTTTCTACCAAAGCCCGCATTCCCTGTCGTTGGTTCGCAATTCTATTCCCTATCTTCGTAATAGAGGTAAAAGCACTTACTTTAACCTATGAATTATACTGAGCAAAATCAAACTATCAAACGTTGATAATAAGATTTTTGGTCAATTTTAGGTCAATCGCAAGAAGTGAGCGATTGACCACAGTCTGTAGACAGTATTCTGTTACGCGTTCTGCATTTTATTAATGTCTAACTGTAACGATTCCAACTGCTTCGCTACTCGACCAACATCGCCTGCACCCTGCGTTAAAACAAGGTCACCGCCTTGAATTACGTTGGCTAAAGCCGATGGCAGTGCGTTGATATCGGCAACAAAGATTGGGTCTATCTTACCACGCCCACGAATAGTTCGACTTAATGAACGTCCGTCAGCCCCTGCAATAGGTTTCTCACCTGCAGAATAAACATCTAACAGAATTAGGACATCAACCTGCTCAAGAACGTTCGCGAAATCATCATACAGATCGCGAGTACGGCTATAACGGTGCGGTTGGAAGATCATAACAAGACGTTTATCAGTCCAGCCACTACGAGCAGCTTGAATCGTCACATCAACTTCGGTTGGGTGATGACCGTAATCATCGACCAGCATTGCAACGCCTTTACCTGTTTCATACTCACCTAGGTGATCGAAACGGCGACCCGTGCCTTCCGTTCCCGCCATCGCTTTGAGAATCGCTTCATCGCTGATGTCATCTTCTGTTGCAACAGCAATCGCAGCCGATGCATTCAATGCGTTGTGGCGACCTGGAATGTTCAACGTGATATCTAAGTTAGCTTTACCTTCACGTACAACCGTAAACTTGCCTTGTTGACCTTCTTGTACGTAGTTTTCAATACGAATATCTGCGTCTTCAGAGAAACCGTAAGTAATCACCTGGCGGCTCACCTGAGGGATAAGTTCACGTACAACAGGATCATCTACACACATCACAGCCTGGCCGTAGAACGGCAGGTTGTGTAGGAAATCGATAAATGTCTGCTTTAGCGTTTCGAAATCGCCGCCATAGGTATCCATATGATCCGCTTCAATGTTAGTTACGATACTAACCATAGGTTGCAGATGTAAAAATGAAGCATCACTCTCATCGGCTTCAGCGATAAGAATACGGCTTGAACCTAAACGTGCGTTAGTGCCAGCACTTTTAACCAAACCACCGTTTACGAAGGTTGGATCTAGGCCGGCTTCCGAGTAAATCTGTGTCACTAGCGCAGTCGTGGTTGTTTTACCGTGCGTACCTGCCACAGCAATACCGTGACGAAAACGCATCAGCTCAGCCAGCATTTCTGCACGACGAACGATCGGTGTGCGCGCTTCACGAGCTGCAATAATTTCTGGGTTTTCTTCGTTGATAGCGGTTGAAACAACCACCACACTTGCGTCGGCAACGTTACTCGCTTGGTGACCGATATAAACGGTCGCACCCTTGCTAACTAAACGATCAGTCACTGGGTTTTGAGCAATATCAGAACCCGTGATCTGGTAGCCTTCATTTAGCAAGACTTCAGCAATCCCGCTCATTCCGGCACCACCAATACCAATGAAGTGGATAGATTTAACACGGCGCATCTCTGGCACCATTGCACGGATTTGCGCTAAGTCTTGGGTATGTTCAATCGTCATCAATTCAATCTCATTATTTTGCTAAAGCTTTAATCGCTTCAGCGACGGTCACATCAGCATCAAGCTTGGCGGCTTGACGAGCTTTTGTTGCCATCATTTTTAATTCATTTCTATCAAGCTGCGCGATAGTGTTCGCTAGCTTATCAGCCGTTAGTTGAGGCTGTTCAATCATTAACGCTGCGCCACATTCAACTAAATGGTCGGCATTCAACGCTTGTTGTCTGTCTTTGTGCATAAACGGAACGAAGATAGAACCGACACCTGCCGCAGACACTTCTGATACGGTTAATGCACCTGAGCGACACACTAATAGATCTGCCCACTCATAAGCTTGCGCCACATCATCAATAAATTCAGTCACTTGAACATTACCAACAGAATGTGATTTGTATTGCTCAATAACTTGTTGTTGATTGTTCTTACCCGCTTGGTGCATCACAGTGAAGCCTTCACCAAGCTGCGCCATCGTTACTGGCAAGGTATCGTTTAGGATTTTTGCGCCCTGACTGCCGCCCATAACCAAGATGCGGATGTCACCATCACGCTCAGCCATGCGTTGCTCGGGTTCAGCTAAGGCAACCACATCTTCGCGTACTGGGTTACCCACCACTTCTGCGGTAGGGAAAGCACCAGGGAAAGCTTGGAAAACCTTTTTAGCAATCTTAGACAGCCATTGGTTGGTTAAACCTGCCACTGCATTTTGTTCATGCAGAACCACTGGAATGCCAGACAACCATGCCGCGATACCACCCGGGCCACTCACGTAACCACCCATGCCAAGTACCACATCAGGCTGCCATGCTTTAATGTGTTGTCTTGCTTGAAGTATGGCATTAATAATCTGGAACGGCGCTTTAATTAACTTGCTAATGCCTTGACCACGCAGGCCTTTCACTTTGATGAAGTCGATTTCAATGCCATGCTTTGGCACTAAATCCGCTTCCATTCTGTCTGCTGTGCCTAACCAGCGAATTTCCCAACCTTGTTGCTGAAGCTTTTTCGCTACTGCTAACCCTGGGAAAACGTGACCGCCAGTACCACCAGCCATCACTAAAAGTTTTTTGTTTTGTTTCATCACGTTAGATTCTTATTCTACTAATTCGTTTTGACTATCAGCTTGTTCTTTTTGTTGCATTCGGCATTCGTGGTCAATGCGCAGCAGCATTGATACCGCCACAGACATAACAATTAAACTCGAACCACCATAACTGATTAGCGGTAGGGTTAGACCTTTGGTCGGAACGATGCCAGATGCAGCACCTACGTTAACAAGCGTCTGAAACGCAAACCAAATACCAATACCAAAAGCCAGATAGCCGCTGAACACTTGATCGTGTTCAAAGGCTTTTTTGCCAATAAAAATGGCTTTAAAAACCAAGCTAAAGATGAGTATCAAGACCAAGGTCACGCCAACAAAACCCAATTCTTCTGCCAACACAGCAAATACAAAATCGGTGTGCGCTTCGGGTAAGTATTCGAGTTTCTGAATTGAGTTACCGAGCCCTTGCCCCATCCAATCACCACGGCCAAACGCCATCAATGACTGAGTTAACTGGTAACCACTGCCGAACGGGTCGTTCCAAGGTTCCCAGAATGAGGTAACACGTCGAACACGATAAGGTTCTATAACAATCAAACCGACGACCGCGGCAATACCTGCCACCATCAAGGCGATAAACTGTGAAAGCTTGGCACCAGCAATGAATAGCATGCCGAACAGGGTCACTAGCATTACGACCACAGTACCTAAATCGGGCTGGCCTAGCAGCAGCACGGCAAAAGCGCCGAATACCATGATCGGTTTACCAAAACCACCGAAGAAGGTTTTTCTCACTTCATCTTGCTTCCGAACCAAGTAGCCCGCCATAAAGATAAACAGCGATAACTTGGCGACTTCAGCGGGTTGTAAGTTAAATAGCCCTAATGGGATCCAACGCGATGCGCCGTTAACCGACTTACCGACGGCTAATACCACAATCAGTAAGAAGAAGGACAAGCCCAGTAGATACATACTGTATTGAAACCAGCGTTGCATCGGGATTTGCAATATGACGCTAGAGACACCTAACGCCAATACAAGGAAGATGGCATGACGGAACATAAAGTGAAACGGCTGATCGGTTAAACGAGCACTGATGGGGAACGAAGCAGACGTCACCATCACCAAACCTGTCAGCATTAGCCCAAGAGCAATCCACACCAATTGACGATCGTAAAGCGCCTCGGGAGTAGCACGGTTTAGCCACTGCCAGATGGATTGATTAATCTCTTTGACTCTTTGCACTGAATGTTAGTCCTTCAACACGTTAAGCATACTCATGAGCAAGCTCAGTGAACGCATCACCTCTTGCCATGAAATTATTAAATTGATCGAAGCTTGCGCACGCCGGAGACAGCATCACCATATCTCCAGCCACCAGCTGTGGCGAGATAGATTCGATTATCTGCTGCATGGTATCGAACTTTTGTGCCGATGGGTGCAGAGGCATGAATTGATCTGCATCTTCACCGAAACAACACAGCTGAACACGCTCAAGTTGCGCCAATACTGGTTCAAGCTCACTAAAGTCAGCACCTTTACCAACGCCGCCAACCAAAAGATATAACGTACCTTGATACTCCAACCCAGACAGGGCTGCCAATGTGCTGGCTACATTCGTTGCTTTGGAGTCATTAACCCATTTGATTTCGCGCTTGTCAGCCACGACTTGGCAACGATGCGTCAAACCGTTATAGGCCTTCAAAGCATCAAGACTTTTGCTGTAGTCGATACCAACTTGCTTCAATAGTGCAAGTGAGACTAACGCATTCGCCACATTGTGACGTCCAACCAATGTTAAATCTTGGGTAGCAAGGACAGGTTTACCGTGATCGACCAACCACTCAGTACTATCAATCGTTGATACACCAAACTCTTGGTTATCTAGGCCAAAAGTCAACAATGGCATTGTCTGGTCAGGGTAAGTCTCTTTGTCTTCACGATTAACAGTCGCACACTGCGCGTTATTAAAGATTCTTAACTTGGCGTCACGGTAATCGGCCATGCCTTGATAGCGATCCATATGATCTTCTGACAAGTTCAAAAAGGCCGCCGCTGCAAGGTTTAGACTGGATGTTGTTTCTAATTGAAAGCTTGAAAGCTCAAGGACATACAAATCAGCATCAAGCTCAAGAAGGTCTAAGGCAGGAATACCGATATTGCCACCAACGCCAACGTTAAGACCGGCAGCCTTAGCAAGCACACCCGTTAGATCGGTCACAGTACTCTTACCATTGGAACCTGTGATAGCCACAACAGGCTTATCTACAGCCCAACCAAACAACTCGATGTCGCCAACGACAGGCGTACCCGCTTGAAGCACATCTTGAATTTCAGGTGTCGCTAAAGCAATCCCTGGGTTAGCAACCACCAGATCAGCCTCAGCTAACCATTGGCTATTCCAGCTTCCAGAATGCAGCTCAACCGACTCAGGCAAAGATTCTTTTCCTGGCGGTAGATCTCGCGTATCAATGACCTTCACATGCGTATGAGGTTGATATTTCACGAGATGTTTAACGACAGAGAGCCCGGTAATACCGAGCCCCACAACCACTACATTTTGAATATTTTGCCAACGTTCCATTTAAACAAGATGCTCTTAATAGTTTTAAAGAGCCTCTAATACAGAGGCTCGCATAGGATTAACGAACTTTCAGTGTCGCTAGGCCAATCAGTACCAATACCATTGAGATGATCCAAAAGCGCACGATAACACGCGGTTCTGGCCAGCCTTTCAGCTCATAGTGGTGGTGAATCGGTGCCATACGGAAAATACGCTGGCCACGTAATTTGTAAGAGCCCACCTGCAGGATTACTGACAAGGTCTCCATTACAAACACACCACCCATGATCACTAGTACCAACTCTTGACGAACGAGTACCGCAATCACACCTAACGCACCACCCAGTGCTAGAGAGCCAACATCGCCCATGAATACTTGTGCTGGGTAAGTGTTAAACCATAGGAAGCCAAGGCCTGCACCAACGATAGCAGTACATACCACAACCAGTTCAGAGGTGTATGGGATGTATGGAATGTGTAGGTATGCTGCAAAGTTAACGTTACCTGTCGCCCAAGCGATAACAGCAAAACCCGCTGCAACCATAACCGTTGGCATAATCGCCAAGCCATCTAGGCCATCAGTTAGATTTACTGCGTTACTGGTACCCACAATAACAAAGTAAGTTAGAACAATGTACAGTAAACCAAGTTGTGGCATCACATCTTTAAAGAAAGGCACCACCAATTGTGTTGCTGCCGTGTCTTGCCCATGAGCATACAGAGCAAATGCTACTACCAAAGCAATAGCCGACTGCCAGAAGTACTTCCAACGAGCAATCAGACCATCAGTGTTCTTACGAACAACTTTACGATAATCATCAACAAAACCAACTGCACCGTAACCGCCTAGAACGACAAGCACTGCCCAAACGTAAGGGTTTGATAAGTCAGCCCAAAGCAAGACTGTAATAATGATCGCAGCAAGTATCATTACACCACCCATGGTTGGTGTACCACGCTTACTGAAGTGAGACTCTGGGCCGTCATTACGAACAACTTGGCCAATTTGCAGCATTTGCAGACGCTCAATTAAACGAGGTCCCATCCACAGCGACAGACATAAAGCCGTCAAAATGCTCGCGATTGCACGAAACGATAAGTATTCGAACAAACGGAAAAAAGAAAGGTGTGGCTGTAGTAGCTCTGCAAGCCAAATTATCATGAAAAGTTCTCCTTTAAAGCAGCGGCTATTTTACTCATTCCTGCACTATTCGCGCCTTTTACCAACAAGGTATGTGACGCGTTTTCTGGCAAGCATAAGTGTTGCTCTATGTGCGCGATCATCGTTTGATGCGTTGCGAAGTGGGTACCATTACAGACCTCACTAATCACCTTGGTATCATCACCGTAAGTGAGTACATGCTCAAAAGCGAATGGGGCAGCATATTCACCGACTTGACGGTGAAGTGCAAGGCTTTCGTCGCCTAATTCAGCCATATTGCCTAAAATCAACCAACGTTGACCTTTGAAGCTCGACAGCAGTTTGGCTGCCGCCTTCATCGCGGGTACGCTGGCGTTATAACTGTCATCTATCAGCTTGATATTCTGACTTAATTGTTGAACCTCAACTCGCCCTTTGACAGAGATAAGATTCGCTAAACCATTTTTTACTTCTTCAAGCGTGGCACCAAACTGAATGCTCAACGCTGCTGAGGCCAACGCATTCGCTACGTTATGCTGACCGATAATGCCAAGCTCAACCGGCAGAGCGCCTTGCGGTGTTTGCATCTCAAAGCACGCTTCGCCCTGCTCATTAATGCGAATATGCTTAGCAAAATAATCTGCCGTGCTGTCGCTTTCAGAAAAGGTCAGTACGTTTTTGTCTGCAAGGACATCTTTCCAGAAGTCACCACCATTGCTCTCTAGGTTAACAATAGCAGTATCACCAGCAGCAAGCCCCTGAAAAATTTCGCCTTTCGCTTGCTTCACACCATCGATAGAGCCAAAACCTTCTAAGTGTGCCGCCGCGACATTGTTCACCAACGCAACCTGTGGTTTAACAAGCTGAGTGGTGTATGCAATTTCACCGATGTGATTGGCGCCTAGTTCGATCACTGCGTAGTCGTCGCTTGACTCACTACGCAGCAGGGTTAACGGTACCCCAATATCATTATTGAAGTTGCCTGCTGTAAACAGCACCTTGCCACGTTGTTGTAGAATACTCGCGACCATCTCTTTGACGGTCGTTTTGCCACAGCTTCCTGTTATCGCCATGGTTGGCACGTTACATTGTTTGTGGATCCAAGCACTTAGCTGACCTAAAGCAAGTTTAGTATCTTCAACAACAACTTGAGTAATATTTAGGTCAAGTTTTCGTTGAACTAATAACGCACTCGCGTTTGCTTCAACGGCTTGATGGCAAAAGTCATGCGCGTCGAAACGCTCTCCAACAATAGCGACAAACAAGGCGCCTTCTTCAACGGTACGAGTATCCGTTGAAACTGCATTGATTACGTTATTGTTCGAGTTGCCCGCTTCAATCAGCTCACCACTGACCACGGAGCAGATTTGCTCAAGTGATACATCAATCATTATGAAATACCTAAAAGTTGAAGCGCAGACTCTCGGTCTGAGTAATGTACCGTTTTATCTTTCAATACTTGGTAATCCTCATGGCCTTTACCAGCCAGAAGAATAATGTCATCGCTGCCTGCCTGCTCAAGCGCAAACTTAACGGCTTGATAGCGATCGTGTTCGACAAACGCAGCTTCAGGTTTACTTAAGCCAGCCAGCATGTCTTTGACAATCAGTGCCGGTTCTTCGCTGCGAGGGTTATCATCTGAAATAATGATTTTATCGGCGAACTGCTCTGCGGTCGCAGACATCATTGGGCGCTTACCAGTGTCGCGATCTCCACCACAACCAAAGATTGCCCACAGTTTACCGGAGCAATGCACGCGCAGTGCTGCCAATGCTTTCTCTAACGCATCGGGCGTATGAGCATAATCGACAACCACCTTGGCTTTGCTCGGAACTTGGAAAAGCTCCATTCGGCCAATCACAGGTTGAAGCTGAGGCGCAGTGTCGACTAAGATTTGCTTGTCGATACCCAAAGAAAGCAAAGTAGCAAAAGCAACCAGTACGTTTGATGCGTTGAACTGACCAATCAGTGGAACAGAAAGCTTCCCTTGCCCCCAGCTACCATCGAAAGAGAGCTTGATACCGGTTTCTGCATAAGCGACATCAGATGCCCACACCGACTGTTGATAGCCCATTAGCGGTAACAGTGAGACTGCAATAGTATTGGATAAGTCCGGCATCCAAGCTTTACCCACTTCGTCATCCACATTGATCACTGCGTGCTTGCATTTGTGTTGAGTAAACAAGCTCATCTTAGCCAGAGCGTACTCTTCCATCGTGCCATGGTAATCAAGATGATCACGACTCAAGTTAGTAAATACACCTACCTCAAAGTCCAAAGCCTTTACTCGACCTTGTACCAAACCATGAGAAGATATTTCCATTGCGGTATAAACCGCTTTTTCTGCAGCTAACTCACTCAGTGTGCGCTGTATTTCGATGGCACTGCCTGTGGTGTTCGCTGCGGTTTTTAGATTGTCTAAGAAACCATTACCTGTCGTGCCCATTACCGCTGAGCGTTGACCGACGAGATCAAGCCATTGAGCAATCAGCTGGGTGATGGTGGTTTTGCCATTGGTGCCGGTAACACCAATCAACTTAGTCGCTTGAGACGAGTAAACACGACCAGCTAACTCAGATAGCACCAAGTTAAGGTTGTTAATGTAAATAACAGGGACAGTATCCAACCATTCAATCAGACCATGAGGCTTTTCAGCATCGGCCTGTGCAATAACAGCATGAGTTCCCAGTGCGACCGCTTTGTCGATAAAACGACGGCCATCAACAGCATGTCCGACTACGGCAACAAAAATATCACCTTCCTTGATGGCTCGGCTATCTAGCTCCAATTGCTCAACAGCAATAGACTCCAGTTCAGGTGAACCAAAGTCTCCCCAAGGAGAAAGTAAAGATGACAGCGTGAGGCTATTACTCATATTGAATCCTGATTAACTCTATTCTTGAAACTTATTTTCATCAGCAGGGACGTTCATTATTTGCAGTGCACCCTTCATGATTTCAGAAAAAACGGGGGCTGCGACTGAACCACCATAGTAAAGGTCACCTTGAGGTTCATTGATCATCACAACCAAAGAGACTCTTGGGTCACTCACTGGAGCAACACCTGCGGTATAGGCGAAGTACTCGTCTCCATAACCACCGGAAATCGCTTTTCTAGATGTACCTGTTTTTGCTGCTACTCGGTAACCCGGCACGGCAGCTCTTGTCGCTGTACCGCCCTTTTGGGTTACGCCTTCTAGCATGTTCAAAACCAGTTCAGCATTTTCGCGCTTGATGATCTGTTTTGAGAAATCTTGGTCGTTGCTTTTAACGATATGGATAGGTTCGTAAACACCGTGATTCGCTAACGTCGCATAGGCATGAGCCAATTGCAGCGGAGTAATCGCTAGACCATAACCAAAGGATAAGGTAGCGATTTCAAACTTAGACCAGCGTCGACGGTTCGGGAAAATACCCGCGGTCTCACCGACTAGATTCAGCCCAGACATCTCGCCAAGACCAACAGAACTGTACATGCCCAGTAGCGCTTCAAGTGGCATATCCAGTGCTAACTTCGCCACACCGATGTTACTCGACTTCTTAAGGATTAACGCCAAGTCTGCCTTACCAACTTTGGAAGTATCACGTACACGGCTACCACCGATTTGCATGATGCCGTTACCCGTATCAATTACAGTATCAGCATCCGCGGTACCATTTTCGAGAGCGGCAAGAACAACAAACGGCTTAACCGTCGAACCTGGCTCAAAAGCATCGGTGATCACGCGGTTACGCATCTTAAAGCTTTGTAAATCAGCACGATTGTTTGGGTTGTAAGACGGTGCGTTAACCATGGCCAAAACCGCACCCGTTTTTACGTCTAATAAGATGGCAGATCCAGACGTCGCCTTGTGATCGGCTACCGCCTGTTTAATCGCTCGATAAGCGATGGCTTGTAAGCGCTGATCGATGGTCAATTCGAGTGGTTTACCTTCTTCACGCTCTTCTAGTGCAATGTTTTCAACTACTCGCCCGTAACGGTCTTTACGGATTGTACGTTTACCTGCTTCACCCGTGAGCCACTTATCGTAGCTGCGCTCGACACCTTCTAGGCCGTGTCCATCAATTCCGGTCACACCAATAAGATGCGCGCTGACTTCACCGGCTGGGTAATAACGACGTGATTCTGCTTTAAGACCAATACCCACCAGCTTTAAGTCGCGGATGTATTTCGCCATTGCTGGGCTAACTTGTCTTTGTAGGTAGATAAAACGACGAGATTTGTCGCTGGAGATCTTGTTGATCATCGATTGTCGATCTAAGCCAAGTACATCAGCTAGCGCATACCAACGATCAATTTGGGCCATGCCATTTTTATCGAAGATGGTTTTCGGGTCAGCCCATACCGCCTCAACAGGCACACTGACGGCAAGTGGTTCGCCATTGCGGTCTGAAATAATACCGCGGGCAGAAGGAATAGCCTTAACACGTACAGAACGAAGGTCGCCCTGACGAATTAAGTTATCTGGTTCAATGACTTGGATGTAAGCCACACGACCTACTAGTACAGAAAAGGCAACCAACACAAAAGCAATAACGACGTTGAAACGCCATTTAATCAGAATTGGATCCGAGTCCTTTTCGCTCTTCACTCGCTCTTTCGTTGGTTTCTTAACGGCTTTCGCGGGGGCTTTTTCCTTTTTTCCGGTCATTTCAGTGTGATCACAACTTCTTTGTCGGAGTCTGGACGTTTCATGTCTAGCTCTCGTTTTGCCGATGCTTGAACGCGGCTATGTTCAGCCAGAGCCGTCTCTTCAAGCATTAAATTTCGCCATTCATTATCAAGCTGTTCACGCTCACTCAATGCCATGTCTTTTTGCGTGATTGCCTGACGTGACATGTGTGTCGTGAGAACGACCCCCATCGCGCTCGCGAAGATACAGATAAGCAACACCAATGGGACTTTACCCACGGAGATCAAATCAAAAAATATTATCTTGGCTAAGTTAGGCTTGGAGGTCTTCATTGACTATAGCTTTTCTGCGATTCGTAATACTGAGCTACGTGAACGAGTGTTCTCATCCACTTCGCCTTTCGATGGTTTTATCGCTTTGCCTACCGGCTTAAGATCAGCACTGCCTAGTGCTTTGATCTGCTCTTCAGTTAAAGGGAGACCGTGAGGCACTTGTGGGCCTTGGCTCTCTTTACGAATAAAGCGCTTCACCATGCGGTCTTCAAGTGAGTGGAAGCTGATAACAGACAGGCGACCTTCTGGAGCAAGAATGCTTGCTGCGCCTTTTAGTGCCGTATCGATCTCTTCCAGTTCACTGTTAATGTAGATACGGAAGGCTTGGAAAGCACGTGTTGCTGGGTGCTTTTTCTCTTTGAAACTTTTTGGTGCGACATCAGAGATAAGCTTAGCCAACTGACCAGTACGAGTTAATGGCTCATTCTCTTCGTTTTCTTGATAAGCAATGATGCCTTTTGCGATACGACGGGCGTGCTTGTCTTCACCAAACTCACGAATCACCCAAGTGATGTCATCAAGATCCGCTTCTAGTAGCCACTGAGATACAGGGATACCCGAAGTTGGGTCCATACGCATATCTAGTGGGCCATCTTTCATGAAACTGAAGCCACGTTCAGCGTCATCAAGTTGTGGTGAAGAAACACCTAAATCCAGAAGAACGCCGTCTACTTTACCCACTAAATCATAACGCTCTGCGTATTCAGCCATGCCTGAGAAAGGACCGTGGATGATAGTAAAGCGAGGGTCATCAATTTTTTGCGCTTCTGCAATCGCTTGTGGATCGCGGTCGATACTAAATAGTCGTCCATTCTCGCCCAGTTTAGACAGGATTGTACGGCTGTGACCACCACGGCCAAAAGTACCATCGATGTAGGTACCGTCAGGTTTGATCGCAAGTCCGTCAATAGATTCGTTAAGCAATACTGAAATATGTTTGAATGCTTCTGTCATAGTCTTCTCAGTGAGTGGATTGAGCCATTAGTTCGGCAATAATTTGTTCTGTTAACGTTTTAGTGTACTGATTTCACGCTGTATCTCCACCATATTGTGTACAGGCTTTGGGAATTTTTGACCCAAGCTCATACCAAGGTGACGGATTTTAAGGAAATCTAAATAATTTACGTCAATATAAAGCAAAAAACCCATCACTACCGTTAAGTAATGATGGGTTCTTTATATAGGTGGAGTTGACACATACGCCGGGTTCTGTTCCGCTTGCGCGGCGGTAACCATTCGTCTAGGCCTGCAATCGCTCACAGGCTCAAGCAATCTACCCGCCCCCATACGCGAGCAACGCAATGTGAGGGCCTATTTGATCTTGCTCCGGGTGGAGTTTACCTTGCTACGAACTGTTACCAGTCGCACGGTGCGCTCTTACCGCACCCTTTCAGCCTTACCTGTGCCCCTTCCGAAGAAATGAGGCCATCGGCGGTCTTCTCTCTGCTGCACTTGTCGTGGGCTCGCGCCCCCCAGACGTTATCTGGCACCCTGCTCTATGGAGCCCGGACGTTCCTCCCCTCTGCCAGTCTCCCGAAGGACTTCAACGTCAGTTTCCCGAAGGACCTCAACGTCAGTCTCCCGAAGGACATCAGCAAAGCAGCGATTACCCGTTCAACTCCGAGGGCGGATTGTATAGAGATTAGAGTGCAGTGTCTAGCGAGATCACAAATATGCTGCAAACCGCTAAGTAAACGCATGAATTTCACACAATCCAGACAAAAAAAGAGGAATGAAGGGACGACCTTCATTCCTCACAAGCTTTAAAATAGCACTCTAGCGACTTATACACTGAGCAGCTATTTATCTATTCAGCGTTAACCATCTAGGTGCTCAAGGCCCCACTTGTACAGCGCGTTCTTTTTCAGATTGTAGATTTCAGCTGTCATTGCCGCCGCTTTTTTAAGAGGTAACTCTTTAGTTAGGATACCCAGAGTACGAGTCGCTTCGTCTGGCAGTTCTGTGCTCGCTTCTTCACGATGACCATGAATCAGTAACACCATCTCACCGCGCTTACGGTTCGCGTCTTCTTCAATCCACTCAATAAGTTCACCAAGTGGCAGCCCTTGGATGGTTTCGAAGGTTTTGGTTAGCTCACGCGCCAATACAACCTCACGGTCAGGGCCAAGAATCTCGAGCATATCTTGTAGAGAATCTGAAATACGGTGTGGTGATTCATAGAAGATGCATGTGCGCTCTGCCTTTGCGATCTCTAAGAACTTGTCTTTACGACCTTTGCTCTTTGGTGGCAAGAAGCCCTCAAAACTGAAACGATCTGACGGTAAACCAGACGCACTCAACGCGGTAATCACAGCACAAGCACCAGGAAGTGGCACAACTCTCACACCCGCTTGACGACATTGTGAGACAAGATGGTAACCTGGGTCACTAATTAAAGGAGTACCCGCATCAGAGACTAATGCGATAGACTGACCTTCTAATAACCTTTCGACTAGAACTTGCGCTTTAGTTTGTTCATTATGATCATGTAAAGCGAACGTTCTGGTTGATATATTGAAGTGAGCAAGCAGCTTACCCGTGTGGCGTGTGTCTTCGGCTGCAATAACATCGACACTTGATAAAATTTCAATTGCTCTTTGAGTGATATCTCCCAAATTTCCGATTGGGGTTGGCACAATGTAGAGAGTTGGGCTCTCTGTGAGCAAGGTTTTGTTATCTGTCATTTGTTTACCATCACTTCAACGATTAATATAGATACAAATTTATACGGAATTTAAAGAACTCATGGCAACGATGAACCATAAGAGACTCAGTGTACCACGCTTACTAACTCCAATTGCATTAGCAATTACATTGGCGGCTTGTTCTTCAGGTCCTCAAGCACCAACGAGCGTTGATATTACACTAGATCCAGCGCAATCAACTGAAAGTTACATGATGCAAGCGGATAGTAGCAAAGGAAGTCTACAAAACGACTGGTTAATCATGGCGCTTAAGGCTTCTGTGCAAGCTGGAAAAACCGATCAAGCAACTCTGCTTATTAAACGCTTAGCAAAACAAGAGCTGAGCGAAACGCAACAAGCGGAATGGCAATTAGCTCGCGCTCAACTGTTGGTGAATAACTCGCAGCCTGAACAAGCTTATAGCCAACTGAACTTCCAGCCTTGGTGGAAACTTCCGAACGAGCAGTGGAAAGATTATCACGAGCTACGCGCGAACATTTCTGAAATGCAAAGCGAGTATTTTGAAGCAAGCCGTGAGTTAGTTCTTTATTCAGAATATCTAGACGCTGACGACGAGCTCCAACAACAAGCTGCTGACCGTATTTGGCAGAACCTAAATAGCTACTCTCAATATGAGATTCTAGAGCTTAAGACGTCGCCTACAGAAGACGTTCTTGCAGGTTGGTTACAGCTGGCGATTTACATGAAGACGCTGAATTCAAACCTTCCAAACCTGCAGGAAACCCTGTCTGATTGGCTAGCAGAGAATTCTCAGCACCCAGCAGCGACATACACACCTCAGGCGATCACTGACGTCTTGGCACTAGAGATCAGCAAGCCAACCAGCACTGCACTATTACTGCCTCTAACCGGTAAGTACGGCAAGCAAGCACAACTTGTGCGTGACGGTTTCATCTTTGCGATGATGAACGACAAAGAACGCGAAGAAGATGCAACGCTGACAGTAATGGATACCAACGTGCAAAGTGCTGCTGAGATTAAAGCGACACTGGAAGAGAACAACGTTGATTTCATTGTGGGTCCGCTGATCAAGAGCAACATTACTAAGCTTCAGCAAGCGCAGAAAAACCACGAGAATTCGATTCCAGCTTTAGCTCTGAACATTCCAACGCAACTAGAACCTGATACCAATATTTGCTATCTCGCTCTATCGCCTGAACAAGAAGTTGCTCAGGCAGCGAAACACCTATTTGCTCAAGGCTACAAGTATCCGCTTATCCTTGCGCCAAGAGGACGTTTAGGTGAGCGTGTTGAGCAAGCGTTTAAAGAAGAGTGGAAAAAATACAGCAGCAACGATGTGGCTATCAGCTTGTTCTCTGACAAACGCCAACTGCAACGTAATGTGAATCAGGTATTTGGCTTGCAAGAGAGCCAACAACGTATCGCTCAAATGGATGGGTTACTGAACCTAGACCTAGAAACAGAGCCACGCAGCCGTCGTGATATCGATTCTGTCTACATTGTGGCTAAGAACTCAGAGCTAACGCTAATCAAACCCTTCATTGAAGTTGCAATTAACCCTGATGCTAGCCAGCCCGCTCTTTTCTCAAACTCACGCAGCAACAGCGGTGATAAGCAGTATGAAGACCTAACCGGCGTGTTCTACAGCGACATCCCACTATTGGTTGAGAACAAAAACGAGCTTAATAAAGAGCTAAACGACCTATGGCCTGCACACTCAAACGGCCAAAAGCGTCTGCAAGCACTGGGAATGGATGCATACTACCTAATGGATGCACTGCCACAGATGAAAGCCGTACAGGGTTACAGCATTCCAGGTGAAACGGGTGTGCTAACCATCGATAACAACTGTGTGGTTCAACGTGAAATCAGCTGGGCAGAGCATGGGGCTTTTTAGCCGAAAGTTCCTATCCAAACCAACCATCACCCACAAACAAGTGGGTGATAAATACGAGGCCGTGGCAAAATCTTATCTGATTAACCACGGTTTATCGTTAATAGAAGAAAACTTCATAGCAAAATGTGGCGAGATTGATCTTATAATGCGCCATAACAATACGGTTGTGTTTGCTGAGGTAAAATACCGCAAGCAAACCCGCTACGGACATGCCGCTGAAATGGTGACTGCCAAGAAGTCACAGAAACTGCTCAAAACAGCCAATGTTTGGCTTATGCAGCAAGGCTTGTCGGTGCACTCTACAGATTTCAGGTTTGATATTGTTGCCATTGAAGGGCCGAATGACACTATCGACTGGATTCAAAACGCGATTACCCAAGGATA
The DNA here is from genome assembly GCF_041469245.1 of Vibrio sp. 10N.286.51.B11. Taxonomy (NCBI): domain Bacteria; kingdom Pseudomonadati; phylum Pseudomonadota; class Gammaproteobacteria; order Vibrionales; family Vibrionaceae; genus Vibrio; species Vibrio sp. 10N.286.51.B11. Next base: position 62,634 of record NZ_JBFRKI010000026.1, read on the forward strand.
AACATGCTAGACAGCATTAAAGAAAGTTTCACAGAAAGTATTCAAATCCAAATTGCGGCTGCAGAAGCTCTGCCTGACGCAATCACGCATGCCGCTCAAGCAATGGTTGCGACCTTGCTTAACGGAAACAAAATTCTTTGTTGTGGTAATGGTGGTTCGGCGTCGAATGCTCAGCAATTTGTATCGTGCCTACTCAACCGGTTTGAAACAGAGCGCCCTAGCCTTCCAGCAATGGCACTCACAGCAGACAACACCACGCTAACGGCTGTGGCTAACGACTACCACTATGAAGAGATCTTCTCTAAGCAGGTGCGTGCATTCGGTCAAACTGGCGATATTCTGTTGGCTATCTCGACTAGCGGTAACAGCAAGAACATCATCAAGGCAATGGAAGCGGCGGTAACTCGCGACATGACCATCATCGCCTTTACCGGTAAAGATGGTGGTGAGATGGCAGGTTTGCTTGGTGAACACGATGTAGAGATTCGTATCCCGTCACACCGTACAGCGCGCATTCATGAAGTACACATGGTGACACTGCACTGCCTATGTGACCTAATCGATCAAGTACTCTTCCCTGCCCACGAAGAGTGATATACGGAGCATCACAATGAAATCATTAACCTCTATGAGGCTGTTTAAGCTGATTAATGTTTCGCTACTTACACTGTCTCTGTCTGGTTGTGCTGGCATTTTCATTGCTGGTGCTGCAACTACTGCAAACCTAGTCACAGATACGCGAACAACCAAAGAGATTTGGAACGACAACAACATCGAATTTGAAGTTGCAGCGATTACCAATAAACAACCATTCCGTGGCAATGTACGTGTCACCGCAAGCTCATACCGAGGTTCAGTGGTGTTGATGGGGCAAGCAACCACAGATTCAGAACGTCGCGCTTTTGAAAACCAAGCCAAAGAAGTGGCTGGCGTTGAGAGCATCCACAATCAAGTTCGAGTGAAAGAACCTTTGTCTGTAAGTGCTATCAGTAAAGACAGCTGGATTACCACTAAGGTGAAATCAGCTCTGCTTGCGAATGCTGAGCTTAACGGCATCAAAGTAAAAGTGATTACTGAGGATTCAGAAGTATTCCTACTTGGACTCGTGACTCGAGAGCATGCCGATATCGCGACAGAAGTTGCGCGTAACATATCTGGCGTAAAACAGGTTATTCGAGCGTTTGAATACGGTGAAGAAGAGACGGCTGTTAACTAGCCGTAAGCCAGTCAACTAAATGCGATATAGCAGAAAAGAAAAAGCAGCGACGAGTCGCTGCTTTTTTATTTGGTTCGTTATCTAATACCAATCGTAGTAAATAATCTATCATTCTAGCTTGTTAAAAATTTCGATAACTGCGTTAGAATTTTTGATTGTAGAATAACTACTTATCAAAAAATTCCGCCTTGCTCTCAAGCTTTTTTCCTGCGCTATTTCTGATCACTTACTTACTGTGATTGGTATAACTAACGTTATTTGATAACACGAAGGCTTGGGCGACCTTTCGCTGGACGAGGTGGCTCAGGATCTGAGTCAGGCTCTTCAGCATCTACGTCTGCCGTTGCAACGCTCAAAGATGGGCCTTTTTCTGGTTCTTCAAAAGGACTTTCTTCAATCCCTTCTTCAAACGCTTCCATGTAAGCCTCTTCAGGTTCAAACATGGTACCAGCACCATTTTCACGAGCATAAATCGCTTGTACTGCGTAAAGCGGAACGATCACAGAGTGTGGACGACCACTAAAGCGAGCACTAAACGTCACAGCTTCGTTACCCAGTTCAAGTTGTCCAACCGCACGAGGCGCGATGTTCAGAATGATCTGACCATCTTGAACAAACTCTTCTGGAACTCGCACACCCGATAATGTTGCTTCAACAACAAGGTGTGGAGTTAGTTCGTTATCAACCAGCCACTCATAAAATGCACGAAGCATGTATGGTCGGCGTGGAGTCATATTAGAAATATCCATAAACGCTTAGCGAACGAGTCGCATCTCACGCTCAGCTTCAGTTAGAGAAGCTAGGAATGAATCACGTTCGAATACGCGGTTCATGTAAATCTTAAGCTCTTTAGAACCAGGACCAATTAGTTCGATACCAAGCTCAGGTAAACGCCATAATAGCGGAGCTAGGTAACAATCAATTAGGCTAAACTCTTCGCTCATGAAGTATTCATACTCAGCGAAGATAGGAGCAAGAGTCAGTAGGTCGTTGCGCAGTTTAACGCGAGCTGCTTCAGATTCTTCAGCGTTGCCTTTAACGATCTTCTCTGCAACTGAATACCAGTTACGCTCAATGCGGTACATCATTAGACGGCTGTTACCACGAGCAACCGGGTATACAGGCATCAACGGTGGGTGAGGGAAACGCTCATCTAGGTATTCCATGATGATCTTCGAGTCATATAGAGCAAGCTCACGATCAACAAGAGTAGGTACTGATTTGTACGGGTTCAGTTCAACAAGCTCTGCTGGTAGATTTTTTTCATCAACCAACTCAACTTCAACACTTACGCCTTTTTCAGCAAGAACGATGCGCACCTGATGGCTATACATATCAGAAGCACTTGAGAAAAGAGTCATTACAGAACGTTTATTGGCAGCTACAGCCATGGAGCCCTCCAGTACACTTTAAATAAAAACAATGGAGGCCTAAAGCCTCCATTGAACATTAACATAATTTGGGAATTAGCACGGTATTATAGCACAATTAGTGCACATCACGCCAATACTCTTTCTTCAGCAAAATCACGATGATAGTGAAGATTACTAAGAAGGCCATTACCCACCAACCCATAGCGTGACGCTCAAGTTGAACTGGGTCGCCCGAGTAAACCAAAAAGTTAACAAGGTCACGAACTGCTTCGTCGTATTCACCAGCACTTAATTCGCCAGAGCCGTCAGTCTCAGTGCCAACAACAACCGTCACTTCCTCGCCATCTACCATATGAGTATCGTAGATTGGTGTTGGGATACCTTGCAGTTCTTCAAGAACGTGCGGCATACCAACGCTTGGGAAAACAATGTTGTTCACGCCAAATGGACGAGACGGATCTTCATAGAAAGTACGAAGGTAAGTGTACAGCCAGTCTGCGCCACGAACACGAGCAACCAATGTTAGGTCTGGTGGCGGAGCACCAAACCAACTTGCCGCTTGATCAGAAGGCATAGCATTAACCATCAAGTCACCGATTTTCGCTTCAGGGTCGAAAATCAGATTTTCCTTCATAAGATCAACGGGGATCTCTAAATCATTCGCAACACGTTCATAGCGCTGGTACTGCGTTGAGTGACAAGCGAAACAGTAGTTCATGAACATCTTAGCGCCATTTTGCAATGAAGCTTTGTCTGTTAAATCATTGTTCGCTTTGTCTAATGGTACGTTTGCACCCGCTGCCATCACCAGTGACGGCAACATAGCAAATAAAATTACAATCCACTTTTTCATTTGAATGTCACCCTTTCTGGTAATGGTTTCGTCGCTTCATTTTTACTGTAGAACCACAGTAGAACGAAGAACATGAAGTAACCTAAGCTAAAGATTTGAGCCAGTAGCGTGTATGTTGGCGTTGCTGGAAGCGCACCAAGTACACCAAGCGCAATAAAGCTTATTGTGAATTGGATGATGTTAATCAAATGCAGTTTGCTACGGTAACGGTAAGAACGCACTTTACAACGGTCGAACCATGGTAGTAGGAATAGCACAACAATAGATGCGCCCATTGCTACAACACCTAGCAACTTATCAGGAACAGCACGCAGAATTGCGTAAAACGGCGTGAAGTACCATACCGGAGCGATGTGCTCTGGTGTTTTCAGTGGGTTAGCAGCTTCAAAGTTTGGCGGCTCAAGGAAGAATCCACCCATCTCTGGGTTAAAGAACAGCACATAACAGAAGAAGAATAGGAAACCGGCCACACCAACCATATCTTTCACGGTCCCGTATGGGTGGAAAGGAATAGAGTCAATGATGTCGTATTTCTTAGTGTAATCCTTGTGGAATGGGAACTGCGTTTTGTAGTCGTCGCCCATTGTGCCTTTAGGAAGTTTCGTCTCAATACCGTCTGGGTTGTTCGAACCCACTTCGTGCAGTGCTAGTACGTGAAGTACGATAAGCAGCAGAAGTACAATTGGTAGAGCGATAACGTGCAGTGCGAAGAAACGGTTCAGCGTTGCACCAGAGATGATGTAGTCACCACGGATCCAAAGCGTTAGGTCATCACCGATAACAGGGATCGCACCAAACAGAGAAATGATTACCTGAGCACCCCAGTAAGACATTTGACCCCATGGTAGTAGGTAACCCATGAAAGCCTCAGCCATAAGCACTAAGAAGATCAACATACCGAAGATCCAAAGTAGCTCACGAGGCTTTTGGTAAGAACCATAGATTAGGCCACGGAACATGTGCAGGTAGATAACAACGAAGAATGCCGAAGCACCTGTTGAGTGCATGTAACGTAGTAGCCAACCGTATTCCACATCACGCATGATGTATTCAACAGAAGCAAATGCACCCTCACCTGACGGTACGTAGTTCATTGTTAGCCAAATACCCGTAAGGATTTGGTTAACCAATACCAACATTGCCAAAGAACCGAAAAGGTACCAAAAGTTAAAGTTCTTAGGCATTGGGTATTCAGATAAATGCTTTTTATACGCATTCATCGCGGGTAGACGTTTCTCTACCCAATCAAGCAATCCTTGCATTACGCGTCTCCCTCGTCCACACCGATCATGATCTTAGTGTCACTCAAATACATATGCTTTGGTACAACAAGATTCAATGGAGCTGGTACGCCTTGGAATACTCGACCTGCCATATCAAACTTTGAACCATGACAAGGACAGAAGAAACCAGACTTAACACCCTGAACTTGTTCTGCAAAAGAATCCGGCAGGTAAGTTGGAGAACAACCTAAGTGCGTACAGAAACCAACAGCAACGAAGAATTCCGGCTTAATTGAACGGAACTCGTTCTGTGCGTATTCTGGTTGTTGTTCAGCTTCAGATTGAGGGTCACGAAGTTGACCACCGATCGATTTTAGGTTTTCTAGTACCGACTCAGCACGGCGTACAACCCATACAGGTTTACCTTGCCACTCGACACGAACCATTTGTCCCGGTTCTAACTTACTGACTTCCACTTCCACCGGCGCGCCCGCAGCTTTCGCCTTGGCACTCGGATTCCATGATTTAATAAAAGGCACGGCTACAGCAGCTGCTCCTAAACCACCAACAACGGCTGTTGTTGCGGTTAAGAAACGCCTGCGACCGTTATTTAAAGGCGCGTTGCTCATCCAAACATTCTCCCATTTGCTCCTTGTGGATTGAAATAATTCCGATTAAAGAGCATGGCTAACAAAATATGTATTTAGTTCTATTTATTGACGGCAAATGATAAATAAAACCCTACTTTTTGACAAGATAAAGCTACCTTTTTGTAACAATCATGAGGCAAAGCGCACATTGGGTTACAAAAGCTTTCAAAATATAAGAATTTGGAAATAAAACGAGGAAGGGAAAGCGTTTAGAGGGGGTATAAAAACAAAAAGCCCGGCATATAGCCGAGCTTTGAACCACAATTCCAGTCGTAAAACTGGGGGCGTGTACTTTTTCGTAAAGAAAAATTAACGCTTAGAGAATTGAGGTTTACGACGTGCTTTACGTAGACCAACTTTCTTACGTTCAACGCAACGAGCGTCACGAGTAACGTAGCCAGCTGCACGTAGAGCAGGACGTAGAGTTTCATCGTACTCCATAAGAGCGCGAGTGATACCGTGGCGGATTGCGCCAGCTTGACCAGAAATACCACCACCAGAAACAGTGATGTAAAGGTCAAGTTTCTCAGTTAGTTCAACTAGCTCAAGAGGTTGCTTAACAACCATACGAGAAGTTGGACGACCGAAGTAAACATCAAGGCTACGCTTGTTGATTACGATCTCACCAGAGCCTGGTTTGATGAAAACACGAGCTGCTGAGCTTTTGCGACGACCAGTGCCGTAGTATTGATTCTCTGCCATTTTCATAATCCCCTTAGATGTCTAGTACTTGTGGCTGTTGAGCAACATGGTTGTGCTCAGTACCAGCGTACACTTTAAGCTTACGGTACATCGCGCGGCCTAGAGGACCACGTGGAAGCATACCTTTAACTGCTAGTTCTAGAACCATTTCTGGTTTCTTAGCAATTAGCTTTTCAAAAGTGATAGTTTTAAGACCACCTGGGAACTCTGAGTGACGGTAGTAAACCTTACCCTTAGCTTTGTTACCAGTTACAGCAACTTTCTCAGCGTTAACAACGATGATGTAATCACCAGTGTCTACGTGAGGAGTGTATTCTGCTTTGTGCTTGCCGCGTAGGCGAGAAGCGATTTCACTTGCTAGACGGCCAAGAGTTTTGCCTTCAGCGTCTACAACATACCAGTCGCGTTTTACAGTTTCTGGTTTAGCAACGAAAGTTTTCATGCTAATAATTACCTATTTAAAAAATTTACACTTAAGGAATACTCGCGTATTCCCACTGTCTAAGAGTTACCATTCATCACCCCTTCGAGTGTTGGAAAACTCTTGGCATAACGTGATTTTACTCATCGCTAGAGGCCCGCAGTAACGGTAGGTCGCAGGATTATAGAGAAGAGCGAAGAAAAAATCACCTCTTTTTGAACAAAATCACGATTTTTTTAATTCTATTTCTTATTCGAGATAATCAAAGCTAACTTAAGTGTTCTTTTGCCAAATATTCATGGCTCTGCATTTCAATTAAACGCGACTGACAACGTTTAAATTCAAACTCTAGCTGACCATGGGTGTATAGCTTTTCTAGCTCCACTTCCGCTGAAATAATCAGCTTCACATTGCGCTCGTAGAACTCATCAACTAATGCAATGAAGCGCCTCGCAGCGTCATCTGAAGTCGCGCCCATTTGCAATACATCCGCCAATAGAACTGTGTGATAAACCCGAGACAACTCAATATAGTCGTTCTGGCTACGAGCCGACTGACAAAGCTGAGCAAAGGTACCATGCAGTACGCCATCACTCGCTTCGACTACATCTAATTGACGGTGGTTAACCTCTATCTGCTTAAGCTTCTCTTTATCTTCACCAACGAGCTGAGCGTAATACTTTTCGAGATTAATATTCGCTTGGCTATCTAGCGGGTAATGGTAAATCTCAGCCTGTTCTAAGGTACGTAGACGATAGTCAATACCACTATCGACATTAAGGATATGACAGTTGTCTTGAATGAGCTTGATGGCAGGTAAGAAACGCGCTCGCTGTAACCCGTTGCGATACAGATCCGCAGGTGGAATATTAGAGGTCGCAACCAAGATAGCGTTTCGAGCGAATAACTCTTGGAACAAGGTTCCTAGGATCATCGCATCGGTGATGTCTGAAACAAAGAATTCGTCGAAACAGATAATGTCCGCTTCTTCCTTCAACTTGTCTGCGACTAAAGGCAATGGATCACTCACATTACCTAGCGCCTTTAGCTCATCATGAACTCGATACATAAAGCGGTGAAAGTGAACACGCATTTTTTTAGTGGTCGGTAAGGCATCATAGAACGTATCCATTAGGTACGTTTTTCCTCGCCCTACGCCACCCCAAAAATAGAGACCTTTCGGTGGTTGTGGCAGTTCTGGCTTTTTGCCTAGTAATTTCTGGAAGCGAGTCAGTTGAGGAATGGGCGTATTCATGTAATCTTGAAATTGATGAAAGAGTTCATCTAAAGATTTTACGGCTTGCTCTTGTGCTGGATCTCTTTGAAATCCATGTTCTTTTATATCTTGTTCGTATTTTTTAATGGGATTCATGACGACATTTCCACAATGAAAGCAATATCAGACAACAACTAAAAATGAGCCCAAACAGTACGAGGAATAACGTGATGTGGTGAATAATGCAGCATCAAACTGCTAACTAGCGCACACGCATTTCTCTTTATACTGCGGCTTTCTCATAGTACCATGGAGCCGTATCACGTGTAACTAAGTAGTAACAAACATGTTAAAAAACAATAATAAGGAGCTGTTATGCCTTGGATGTATGCCGTTGCCGGTTTACTAGTCGGAGTTATTTTAGGGGTCGCTATTTCTCGTCTCATGACACCTGAATACAAAAAACAAAAGAACGTACAGAAAGAATTGGATAGCGCAAAGTTTGCCCTTGAGCAGCAGCGACAAGAGCTGGCTGATCACTTTGCGAAATCAGCAGAAATGTTGGACACATTAGGTAAAGACTACACAAAACTGTACCAACACATGGAAAAAACAAGCTCAGAGCTGATTCCTAACCTGCCAGAGCAAGATAACCCGTTTGTGAAAACAGCCGCTGCCCATTCGGACAAGCCACAAGAGAAGCCTTCAGTAAAAGAGGCGACACTTGAGGAACAACCGAAAGATTACGCTAATGGCGCAACCGGTTTATTTACAGAGCAGAAGAAAGAAATCATGAATGCTCCCGATGTTGTTACAGCAAAAGCATCGTAAACATTTAACACTTCTGTGAACTTTACAAAGGTTTTTGAGTCATAACTTTCACTCAGGTCATTTGAAACTTATCATACTTATTAAACGTATAAGAGGGTTAAGACCTTAACTAGAGAGGAGTTTATGATGAAAAAACCTTTGCTTGCTTTATCAGTGCTAACTTTAAGCTTAAGTTCAATCATCACCCCCATTAAAGCAACAGCCGCACTGCCATTAAGTGTGGGTAATGAACAATTACCGAGCCTTGCTCCTATGCTTGAACAAGTGACCCCCGCTGTGGTTAGTATTGCCGTAGAAGGCAAACAGGTACAACGTCAGCAAATCCCTGAACAATTTCAATTCTTTTTTGGTCCAGAACAAACACGAGAGCGTCCCTTCCGCGGATTAGGCTCTGGTGTCATCATTGACGCCGAGAAAGGTCATATCGTGACCAATTACCATGTCATTAATGGTGCGGACGATATCAAAGTAAAACTGCATGATGGTCGAGAGTACGATGCTGAGCTAATCGGCGGCGACCAGATGTCTGATATCGCACTGCTAAAATTAGAAGAAGCCAAAAACCTGACCCAGATAAAAGTCGCAGACTCAGACAAACTAAGAGTTGGTGATTTTAGTGTCGCGATCGGTAACCCATTCGGACTTGGGCAAACCGTGACATCCGGTATTGTTTCTGCACTCGGCCGTAGCGGCCTGAATCTAGAAAACTTTGAAAACTTCATTCAAACCGATGCAGCAATCAACAGCGGCAACTCTGGTGGTGCGCTAGTGAACCTTAACGGTGAGCTAATTGGTATCAACACCGCCATTCTTGGCCCTAACGGAGGTAATGTCGGTATCGGCTTTGCAATCCCTTCTAATATGATGACAAACCTGACAGAACAAATTCTCGACTTCGGTGAAGTAAAACGCGGCATGCTTGGCGTTCAAGGCGGAGAAGTGACCTCTGAATTGGCAGAAGCACTCGGTTATGAATCAAGCAAGGGCGCCTTTGTTAGCCAAATCGTCCCTGACAGCGCAGCCGATAAAGCAGGACTGAAAGCGGGCGATATTATTGTCTCTATTAATGGCAAACGCATTGATACCTTCAGCGAGTTAAGAGCTAAGGTCGCAACACTCGGCGCTGGTAAGCAGATTGAACTGGGTGTGGTTCGTGACGGTAAGAGCAAAACCTTTGATGTGACGCTTGGTGAATCCACCAATAATAAAACACAAGCTGAGAAGCTCCATGAAGGACTAGCTGGTGCTGAGTTAACCAACACAACAGAGAGTGACTCTGCAACGGGCGTCAAGGTATCGAATGTTGCTCAAGGTTCACCAGCCGAAGCCTATCAACTCCTGAAAGATGACATCATCATCGGAGTAAACCGCCAGCCCGTTAAGAACCTTGCTGAGTTTAGAGAGATTCTTGAAAAACAACCTGGTGTACTGGCGCTTAATATCCAGCGAGGCGACCGAACTATCTATCTTGTGATTCGATAGTCTTACGTCAGCGCAATTACAGGGAGGCTCAGTAAGTTTGCTTTAAACTTACTCAGTCTCCCTTTTCTTTAGATCAATCAAAATGCTATGCTTCACTTGTAATCAAATCAGTCATCCATTGATGGAGGCTTCACACCTTACTTGTTGAAGAGGGAAACATGCTGTCCTTTCTATTTCGTTCTATTTCCCTTGGACTCGTTTCAGCGGCGCTTATTCTTCTCGCCTTCCCGAGCTTAAGACCAGCGATTGTCGCTGACGTCACTAGCCCTAAAGTCGATAATATTGGCTCTCTTCAGATTTCATTTAACCAAGCAGTTCGCCGCGCGGCGCCTGCAGTGGTTAACATTTATAGCCGTAAATACGCTGAAAGCGATCGAAACAAACTGCTCACACAAGGTTTGGGCTCTGGGGTGATTGTTAGCGAGAAAGGCTACATCATTACCAACTTCCATGTGGTGGCTCAAGCAGACCAAATAGTTGTGGCACTTCAAGATGGCCGAGTAGCAGCTGCGCAACTTGTCGGTTCAGACAAACGCACCGATATCGCGATACTTAGAGTCAGCGGTGATAATCTACCGGTGATCCCACTCAATCCTAATTACAAAGCCAATGTCGGTGATGTTGTACTGGCTATCGGTAACCCATACAACCTAGGTCAAACAACAACCTTTGGTATCATCTCTGCAACCGGCCGTTCTTCGATCAGTGCCGATGGCCATCAAGCCTTTATCCAGACCGATGCGGCAATCAATGAAGGTAACTCAGGTGGCGCACTGGTGAACTCACAAGGTGAGCTAGTCGGTATCAATACCGCCTCTTTCCAGCAAGCTACCGACATGGAAACCTATGGGATCTCATTCGCTATCCCCTATCCGCTTGCTAATAAAATCATGGAAAAGATCATCGCCGATGGTCGTGTGATTCGTGGCTATATTGGTATCGATGGACAAGACATCAACTCAGTCACCTCACGCATGTTGGGTACTAAGAATATCGGCGGGATCGTTGTGTTGGGGATAGACCCTAATGGTCCGGCTGCCGATGCGGGTTTTGAAGCTCAAGACATTATTGTCAGTATCAACGATAACCAAGTAAATGGTCGCCAGAGTGTAATGGACATCGTTACCGACCTGCGACCTGGTACAGTTATCGATGTGGGTATATTGCGCCAAGGTGAAAGCAAAACCTTAAAGGTGACCATCGCCGAAGATACTCGCCTGTAGAGCAAACTCTGTAAGCAATGATTCAAGCTGCTAATACACAAGTACAAAAAACCCAGCTCATAGGCTGGGTTTTCTTTTATCTAAAGATTGTTTCAAGTATCTCTACGATTCACTTTGCTCTTCGATATCGATGCGAGTCACTCGCTGTAGTCCTCTAGGCAGTAGACCACCACGACGACCACGTTCACCACGGAAGTTTTCAAGATCCGCAGGTTTCAAACCAAGCTTACGTTTACCGGCGTAGATAGTCAGCGTCGCATTCTCTGGGATAGCCATAAGATGTGAGACAAACTCTTCACGCTCTTTTGCTTTCGCAGAAGGGATGTTGATGATCTTGTTGCCTTTACCTTTGCTCAGCTGAGGGAGATCTTTAATCGGGAACAACAACATACGACCTTGGTTAGTAATCGCCAAAATCTGATTACTGTCCAAGTCAGCAATAGGGCTTGGCATCATCACTTCAGAAGCTTGTGGCAAGTTAACCAAGGCTTTACCGCTCTTGTTCTTGGACAGCAGATCGCTACCCTTACAAACAAAACCATAACCTGCATCAGAACCGACTAACCATAATTGTTCATTCTCTCCCATCACCACTTGGCGAATAGAAGTACCTGGGCTGACGTTCAAGCGGCCTGTAATTGGCTCACCTTGGCTTCGCGCCGACGGTAATGAATGTGACTCAAGGGAGTAGCTTCGACCATCACTGCCGAGGAACACCGCTTGCTGGTTACTCTTACCCTTAGCACTCGCTAAGAATTTATCACCCGATTTGTAGTTCAAACCTTCAGCGTCAACTTCATGCCCCTTGGCATGACGAATCCAACCTTTCTCAGACAACACAACCGTGATTGGTTCGCTTGGTACTAAGTCGCGCTCTGTTAGCGCTTTCGCTTCAGCGCGCTCAATCAGAGGTGAACGACGATCATCGCCGTATTTATCCGCATCTGCTTGGATTTCTTTCTTGATCAGCGTATTCAAGCGACGCTCTGAACCGAGTAGCTTTTCAAGCTTCTCACGTTCAGCTTCAAGCTCTTCTTGTTCCGCTCGGATTTTAAACTCTTCTAACTTAGCTAAGTTACGAAGTTTAATATCAAGAATCGCATTGGCTTGAATTTCAGAAATGTTGAAACGGCTCATTAGGACAGGACATGGTTCGTCTTCTGTACGAATGATCTCAATCACTTCATCGATATTAAGATAAGCAGCAAGCAAACCTTCTAAGATGTGCAAGCGTGCCAGTACTTTATCTAAACGGTACTGCAAACGACGGCGAACCGTTGTGCGACGGAACTCGATCCACTCTTTCAGGATTTGAACTAAGCCTTTAACTTGAGGACGATTATCTAAACCAATCATGTTCAAGTTAACGCGGAAGTTTTTCTCTAGATCCGTCGACGCGAACAGGTGACTCATCAATTGGTCACAGTCGATACGATTCGAACGAGGAACGACAACGATACGCGTTGGGTTCTCGTGATCCGATTCATCTCGCAAGTCGTCAACCATTGGCAGCTTCTTAGCGCGCATCTGGTTAGCGATTTGCTCAAGTAACTTCGCACCTGACACTTGATGAGGTAAAGCCGTGATAACAATATCAGAGCCTTCCTTGTGCCAAACCGCGCGCATCTTGATGCTGCCACGTCCAGTACGGTAGATCTTTTCGATGTCCGATTTCGGGGAGATAATCTCAGCTTCAGTCGGGTAATCTGGACCTTGAATGAAACCCATCACGTCTGAAAGCTCAGACTTAGGCGTATCAATTAGGTGAATGGCTGCATTAGCGACTTCACGCACGTTGTGTGGTGGAATATCGGTCGCCATACCTACCGCGATACCTGTAATACCGTTAAGTAGGATATGAGGCAAACGAGCTGGCAACATTTGAGGCTCTTTCATCGTGCCATCAAAGTTTGGTTGCCAGTCAACAGTGCCTTGACCTAGTTCACCTAGAAGAACCTCAGCAAACTTAGATAATTTGGCTTCGGTATAACGCATCGCAGCGAACGATTTCGGATCATCAGGAGCACCCCAGTTACCTTGACCATCTACCAATGGGTAGCGGTAAGAGAAAGGCTGCGCCATCAATACCATCGCTTCGTAACAAGCAGAGTCACCATGTGGGTGATACTTACCTAATACGTCACCAACGGTACGTGCTGATTTTTTGTATTTCGATGCAGCCGATAAGCCTAGCTCAGACATCGCGTAGATAATACGACGCTGTACTGGCTTCAAGCCATCACCGATATACGGCAATGCACGATCCATGATCACGTACATTGAGTAATTTAAGTAGGCATCTTCGGTGAACTTGCGCATTGGCAGCTGTTCAACGCCATCATATGTAATTTCGTTAGACATCCATTATACCTCGGCCATATCACCGTTAGTCTGTAGCCATGTACGGCGATCATCTGCACGTTTCTTACCAAGCAGCATGTCCATCATCTCGTTGGTTGCTTCGCTGTCATCAATCGTTAACTGCACAAGGCGACGAGTGTTTGGATCCATGGTGGTTTCACGCAACTGAAGTGGGTTCATTTCACCCAGACCTTTGAATCGTTGCACGTTGATCTTGGCTTTCTTCTGCGATAGTCGCTCAAGCACACCGTCTTTCTCTGCGTCATCAAGTGCGTAGAACACTTCTTTACCGCAATCGATACGATACAGAGGAGGCATTGCCACATAGATATGACCCGCTTCAACTAATGCATGGAAATGGCGAGTAAACAAAGCACACAGCAGTGTCGCGATATGAAGACCATCCGAGTCCGCATCGGCAAGGATACAGATCTTACCGTAACGCAGGCCGGATAAATCATCGTTGTCCGGGTCGATGCCTAGAGCCACCGAGATGTCGTGCACTTCTTGCGAAGCCAATACTTGGTCTGCTGACACTTCCCATGTATTTAGGATCTTACCGCGAAGTGGCATAACCGCTTGGAACTCACGATCACGTGCTTGTTTAGCAGAACCACCCGCCGAGTCCCCTTCCACGAAGAAGATTTCGGTACGGCTTAAGTCTTGAACTGAACAGTCAGTTAGCTTACCCGGCAGTGCTGGGCCTGAAGCGATTTTCTTACGCACAACCTTTTTGCTTGCGCGCATACGGCGGTGGGCATTCGCAATACAAGCTTCTGCTAGCTGTTCTGCCAGTTGTGGCTTTTCGTTCAACCACAGGCTAAACGCATCTTTTACCACACCAGACACAAACGCAGCAGTTTGACGTGAAGACAAGCGCTCTTTTGTTTGACCAGCAAACTGCGGATCTTGCATCTTCACCGACAGTACGTACGAACAGCGATCGAAGATATCGTCGCCCGTTAGCTTAACGCCACGCGGCAGCAAATTACGGAATTCACAGAACTCACGCATTGCATCAAGAAGACCTTGGCGAAGACCGTTTACGTGTGTACCACCTTGTTTAGTCGGTACTAAGTTCACGTAACTTTCGGTGATCATGTCGCCGCCTTCTGGCTGCCAGATGATCGCCCAGTTTGCCATTTCTGTTTCAGCAACGAATTCGCCAACATACGGTTCTTCAGGCAGCAAGGTGTAACCTTTCACGCCTTCGGCAAGGTAGTCTTTTAGACCATCTTCATAGAACCATTTATGCTCTTCACCACCGACTTTGTCGATAAAGGTAATTTCTAAACCTGGGCAAAGCACTGCTTTTGCACGTAGGTTGTTAATCAGACGAAGTGTCGAGAATTTAGGGCTATCGAAGTACTTAGGATCAGGCCAGAAATGTACTGATGTACCACTGTTACGATGACCACAAGTGCCCGTCACAGTAAGCTCTGTTACTGCATGACCGCCTTCAAGTGCGATCTCGTGAACCTGACCTTCTCGGCGTACGGTCACCTCAACACGTTTTGACAGCGCGTTTACAACCGAGATACCTACACCGTGCAGACCACCAGAGAACTTATAGTTGTTATTCGAGAATTTACCGCCAGAGTGGAGCTTAGTTAAAATCAGCTCAACACCTGAGATCCCTTTTTCAGGGTGGATATCGACAGGCATACCACGGCCGTCATCGGTAACTTCTAACGATTGGTCTGCATGAAGTACCACTTTGATCTTCTTAGCGTGTCCCGCTAGTGCTTCATCGACCGAGTTATCAATGACTTCTTGGGCAAGGTGGTTAGGTCTTTCTGTCTCGGTATACATTCCCGGGCGGTGTCGCACAGGGTCGAGACCTTCAAGTACCTCGAGGTCTTTTGCATTATATTGTTCAGTCATAATACGGAGTTTACTCAAAAAGTTTGCGTCAGTTCGCTGGCTCCAGTTTCACTAAAGCAGAATCATTACTATGAACCGTCATAGTAGAGCGAACGAGCGAAGTATTGGGGAATATAGTCTGGAAGCTGAGTAATGATGTCAAGCTAGTTCAAAAACTAAGACATCAAACTATGATATTTCACCATTGATAGATGAAATAACAGGCAAACAAGAGAAAATCACTTGGTTGGTGGAACAGATTAAAGATTTAGAAAGGTGATGATTTGTTGTGGGTAGCGTTCAAAATCAACAAAGCTATGATCCCCGCCCTCTTCTACTGTCTGTGTTGCACCTTGGTACTTCTCTACCGCTTGTCGGTAATCCAGAACTTCGTCTTCCGTTTGCTGAAGTAACCAGAAGTCGCTCGGCTTAGCGATAGCCGAAACCTCTAACGCCTTCAGTTCATCAATATGTTTTGTTTCCAGTACATATCGTTCATCTGTGTATGGGTTTACTTGTTCACCTAAATAGTCAGCAAGAAGCTCATACGGCTTCACTGCTGGGTTTACAACCACCGCTTTAAAACCATAGTGGCTATTCAGCCATGTTGAAAGATAGCCACCCAGCGAGCTACCGACCAACGCTATTTGATATTGCTCTTTGTATTGCTCCACCAGCTGCTGTAAATGAAGTGCCGCTTGTTGAGGGAAACTCGGCAGTTGAGGGGTTACGACTTTAATATCAGCGCGATGCTCCGCACAGTAATCTGCCATCACATTCGCTTTATGAGAACGTGATGAGCTGTTAAACCCGTGAATATAGAGAAGCAGCGATGGCTTATTAGCTTGTTGATTAGAGCCTGGCATCAATAACCGCCTTCATTAGTAACCAGCAGCCTTAAAATCAGGCAAGAACTGCCCATGAGGCAGACGACGAACTTGCGTGCTAACGGTACCGTCTTGATGTAATTCAATCTCTCTCCAGCCCGGAGACAAAGTATCAACCGCGAAGTCATCTGAGTTAGGTTTGAATTGCACACAAGTCGACGGTGTTGCCATGACTTGTACACCATGATGATCTCGGTTCATGTCTTGATGAACGTGACCACACAGTACGGCTTTAACATTGGTGTGCTGTTGAACCACATCCCAAAATTGATCGGCGTCTTTTAGGTTATGTTGATCTAACCATGCGCTGCCAACCAACAATGGATGGTGGTGCAATAGAACCAAGGTATTACGTTCAGGGAACTCCGTCAGCTTCTGTTCTAATAGGTCAAGCTGTTGATCGCTGAGGCGACCATGAGGCACACCAACCACCTGCGAGTCTAGCATCACCATCTGCCAGTTATCGCCTAGCAAGACATGCTCAACACACTGTATTTGTGGTGATGGTAAAACACTGCCCATATTAGGCTTAAAGTCATGGTTCCCTGGCAGCCAATAGCA
Source organism: Vibrio sp. 10N.286.51.B11 (assembly GCF_041469245.1). Taxonomy (NCBI): domain Bacteria; kingdom Pseudomonadati; phylum Pseudomonadota; class Gammaproteobacteria; order Vibrionales; family Vibrionaceae; genus Vibrio; species Vibrio sp. 10N.286.51.B11. Next base: position 79,496 of record NZ_JBFRKI010000026.1, read on the forward strand.
TGGCTTTTCCAAAGGCTGAATCCCTGACTCAAATTTCTGGTACGACTCAGCACTGTGATCTTGAGATATATCACCGGTTACTAAAATCGCTTGATAGTCAAAGCCCTGACTAACAATGCCATCGACTACAGCACGAAAGCTATCTTGAGTGTTGATGCTTAATAAGCTGCCATTGCTCGGCGCAAATAAATGCGTGTCCGTTAGCTGCACAAGCTTAATAGTGCTCTCATCAAATTTTGAAGTGTGTGATAATTCCAAAATAACAAATCCAGATACGTTACTGTTTAGACTTTAAAAGTGTTGATAAATAGGCTCAATTAAAAGGCAATTGGGGTTCGGCTGATACCCGTTTTTAAACAAAACGTTAACCATTCCCCAAGAAATTTATTCAATTGAAATTTCTCGTCCTTTTGCAGAAGCTTAGTGTTGGGGTAGTCATATTTCGCTTTGACTCGCGAAAAATCCCCGCTAGCGCACACTTCTGCAACTCGAGCGTCGTGATATAGCCTGACAGACATTTTTGGCAAAGGAAACACTGGCATCGCATCACTCTGACATATATCTATTAATGTGGTGTATTTTGTGACCTCATTCACTGTCAATTGATACACCATATTAACGGCTTGGTAACAGCGAACGTCACCAACCTCATGCCCAACCGGTAACAAAGCGTTCAGTTTGGCATAGTTAGTCTCGTAAACTCGCATCAATTCAGCAAGATCAACATGATACGGTTTTTTGACCGCGATATTTGGCATGACGTTAATCTATCCACTCTGACTGTAATTCTTGGTAGTTCAATTGTAGCCACTGTAGCGCAATGATCGTGGCTCCATTTTCAAATACACCATCTTTTACCAACTGATAAGCAGCTTCGCGACTCATCACTTGTACACGAATGTCTTCACCTTCGTAGTCCAATCCGTGTACCCCTTTGGCTGTCGTTGCATCAACACAGCCAACAAAGACGTCGAGCTTTTCAGAGCAACCACCAGATGAAGGATAATACGAAGTAATAGGCAATACAGATCCGACTTCGACTCCGGCTTCTTCCATTGCTTCACGACGAGCGACGTCTTGTGGCGATTCGTCCGTATCAATGATCCCAGCAACAATTTCGTATTGCCATGGGTTCTCATGCTCTAGGGCTCCGACACGGATCTGTTCGACGATCACCACTTCATCACGCACAGGATCATAAGGTAGCAAAGCGGCAGCATGTCCACGCTCAAACATCTCACGCTCTATTGGTTGGCTCCAGCCTCCCTCAAATAGTCTATGTTTAAATGTGTACTTGACCATTTTGAAAAAACCACGAAACAGCGTCTCTTTTGAGACTATTTCCACATCTTGCGGAGTAAACTCATGTCGTTGATTGTCATACTGTTGCATTTGGTACCTCACTAAGTGATCTTTATAGTTTACTCATTGTCCGAGTTAACTACCAAGGATAAGGTTCAACTTTTTATATAAAATTTATAATTAAAGTTAAGCTTTAAAAAATAAATATTGCACAAGTGGACAGTTAACTGTAAAAAAGTGCAAAGTTTCGAGTAAATTACCACCAAACTGGGTTAAACTCTTCTAAAGAAAATTCCATAAAAGGCAGGAATAGGAAAATGAAAAAACTGCTTCCACTATTTATCAGTGCAGCAATTGGCAGCCTGAGTTCGTCAGCTTTTGCTGATACGCTAGCTGAAGTTTACGACCAAGCAAAACAGAACGACCCACAACTTCTTCGTTCAGCAGCGCAGCGCGATGCCGCTTTTGAAGCAGTAACGTCAAGTCGTAGCTCTTTGTTACCGCAAATCAACCTAACAGCAAACTACGACATTAATCGTGGTGACTATAAAGACGCAAGTAATGACAACAACCAATGGGGTGTTGGAATTGGTTTCAGTCAAGAGCTTTACCAGCGTTCTTCTTGGATCACTCTAGATACGGCAGAGAAAACTGCTCGTCAATCTGATTCAGCTTACGCGGCAGAACAACAAGCTTTGATCCTGCGTGTTGCAACAGCATACTTCGAAGTACTTAGAGCTCAAGATAACCTAGAGTTTGTTCGTGCAGAAAAAGCAGCGGTTGCTCGTCAACTAGAACAAACTAAGCAACGTTTTGAAGTTGGTCTTTCAGCAATCACCGATGTACACGATGCACAAGCTCAGTACGATGGCGTTTTGGCTGATGAAGTTCTTGCAGAGAACGACCTAACGAATAGCTACGAAGGTCTACGTGAGATTACAGGTCAGGAACACTCTAACCTAAGCATCCTAGATACTGATCGTTTCTCAGCAAGCAAATCTTCTGAGTCTGCTGTTGCACTTGTTGAACAAGCAGAACAAAAGAACCTTAGCTTATTGGCTGCACGTATCTCTCAAGACGTAGCAAAAGATAACATCTCTCTAGCAAGCTCTGGCCACCTACCAAGCTTAACGTTAGATGGTAGCTACGGTCTTGCAGAACAGACCGACAGTTCTAACAGCACAAATGATTACGACTCTGACAACCTAAACATCGGTTTGAACTTAGTTGTACCTCTATACACAGGTGGTAACACAACTTCATTGACTAAACAGGCTGAATACAACTACGTTGCAGCAAGTGAAGATCTAGAAGCAACTTACCGTAGCGTTGTAAAAGACGTACGTGCATTCAACAACAACATCAGCGCTTCGATCGGTGCTCTACGCGCTTACGAACAGTCTGTAGTTTCTGCTCAGTCTGCTCTAGAAGCAACAGAAGCTGGTTTTGATGTAGGTACTCGTACTATCGTTGACGTACTAGATTCGACTCGTCGTCTATATGATGCGAACAAAAACCTTTCAGATGCTCGTTACAACTACATCCTAAGTGTACTTCAGCTTCGTCAAGCAGTTGGTACGCTAAGCGAACAAGACATTGTTGATGTAAACGCAGGTCTAAAAGTAGCAAGTAAGTAACTCTTAATTACTCAAGTTACCGTTACAAAAATGCCGCTCATTGAGCGGCATTTTTATTATCGATTAAAGCGAGATTTACTGCCTAACTAAAAGCTTAACGCCAAAAACTAAAAACTAGCCTCGACCACCTTTAATCGCTTTAATGATTTCAGTGGTAGAGCAACCATCTTCAAAGTTAAGTACTTTCACTTCACCACCAGCAGCAATCACTTCCGCACCACCAGCAATCTCTTCAGGCTTGTAATCACCACCTTTCACAAGAATGCTTGGCAGTACCTCAGAGATTAAACGTTGAGGGGTATCTTCAGAGAATGGCACAACCCAATCAACTGCACCTAAGCCAGCCAATACCGCCATACGACGATCAGTTGGGTTCACAGGGCGACCAGGGCCTTTCAAGCGTTTCACTGATTCATCGGTATTTACCGCAACGATCAAACGATCGCCCAGCTCAGCCGCGTGATTCATGTAAGAAACATGACCAGCATGTAGAATATCAAAGCAGCCATTGGTCATAACTACCTTCTCGCCTTTCGCACGAGCACGCTTCACCGCTTCAACCAGTGCCGCTTCTGAGATCACACCGTAGTCTGTGTCTTGACTGCCGTGAATCGCTTCAGCTAGCTCTATCGTGGATAACGTTGACGTACCTAGCTTACCAACAACGACACCAGCTGCAGCGTTCGCTAATGCACACGCCTCATCCAATGGCTTACCAGCTGCAACAGACGCAGCCAGTACTGAGATAACCGTATCACCAGCACCAGTTACGTCGTACACTTCTTTCGCTTGGGTTGGCAAGTGGAATGGTGCCTGACCTTTACGTAATAAAGTCATACCATTTTCACTGCGAGTCACCAATAGAGCTTCAAAGTCATACTTCTCGATCAAGGCAATACCCTTCTCGATAAGATCTTCTTCTGATTTCACTTTACCTGCAACCAGCTCAAACTCTGCCATGTTTGGTGTAAGTAATGTCGCACCACGGTAGCGCTCTAAATCCGCGCCTTTGGGATCGATGAATACAGGAACATTGGCTGCGCGTGCTTTTTGAATGAAGCTCTGTACATGCTCTAATGCACCTTTCGCGTAATCTGACAAGATAACCGAACGTACATTTGGTAGGGCTTGCTCCATGCGAGACAGAATAAGCTCTGGGTTGGTGTTTTCGAATTTGTCTTCAAAATCCAAGCGAATCAACTGCTGACCACGGCTCATCACTCGTAGTTTGGTGATGGTTGGATAGTCTTCTAACTCAACGAAATCACACTTAACCTTCAGAGCACCTAAAGTGCTTTTCAACACCTCAGCAGGCTCATCTTTACCAGTCAAACCAACAACATGAGCATGCCCACCAAGAGAGGCAATGTTCATTGCTACGTTGGCAGCACCACCAGGACGCTCTTCGTTATTTTCTACTTTCACAACGGGGACTGGTGCTTCTGGTGAAATACGGCCAGTTGGGCCATACCAGTAACGGTCAAGCATTACGTCACCGACAATAAGAACACCTGATTGGCTGTAGTCAGGTAGAATTGGTTTCATTGTTGAGCTCCAAAAATCGAATCTGGCTAGAGTCTAGCACACTGATTACAGTGGCTAAACTACAGATAAATGAGTAAAAGCCTATCAAGATAAACATAGCACTCGCTACGCTATGACTGAATTATGCTTCCATCCACTGCTTCCATGCCTGAACAACATGTTCTCTTTCCATTTCGAACTTTTCAATCGCCACATCCGCATCAAGGTTAAGTAGATTACGGTGGTGGATTTCATCCCTTAATGTGGTGTACGCATTGGTCAATGCCATACCTTGTTGCTCGTCCATTATCCCTTGCGACAACAAGCTTTCAAAGATTCTCACATTGTCACACCAACGAGTAAGCTTAGGTTTCTCGTTGCTGTATCTCAGCACTAAGTATTGCGCCAAGAACTCAATATCAGTAATACCGCCCGCATCTTGTTTAAGCATGAATCGATCGGCTTTTTTACCGCCTAAATGGCCACGCATTTTTTCACGCATATCCACAACTGACTTTTTGAGTGTTGCCTCATCTCGTGGCAAGCACAAAACCTCATGCCTAGTTTTGTTAAACGCAGATACCAATAAGTCATCACCGTAAATCATACGAGCACGAGTGAGGGCCTGGTGCTCCCATGTCCACGCGTCATTGTGCTGATACTCGTCAAAGGCATCGGTTGGACTCACCAATAGACCAGATGCACCAGAAGGGCGTAGGCGAGTATCGACTTCGTACAAAATGCCAGAAGCAGTTCTGGTCGAGAAAATATGAATAATACGCTGCGCTAATCTTAAATAGAATTGGCGTCCATCGATCTCTTTCTTTCCATCAGTATAGATGTGTACCGGGCAGTCGTGCATGAACACGATATCAAGATCGGAGTTATAACCAAGCTCCCAACCACCGACTTTGCCATAACCAACGACAGCAAAACCGCGACCTTCGCGATCTTTAACATGGGTCGGTTCACCAAACTTGGCGGATACTTGTAACCAAGCTTGATTGACCCCCGCCTCCACAATGGCTTCTGCTAAGTAGGTCAGGTGATCACTGACCTTCATGACAGGTAGAGCACCCGCAATATCCGCGGCTGCAATTCTCAATATACAGGTCTGCTTAAACTGACGCAGACCTTCCATCTGTTGCTCCATATCATCTTCAGGGATACGGGCTAGATAATCACGCAACTCGGTCTTGTAAGACTCTAAAGGCACGGGATTGTAGAGTTGCTGAGGGTCGATAAGTTCATCTAACAGAATTGGATAACGACCCAACTGCTCCGAAATCATCGGGCTTGCCGTACACAGGCGAACTAGCTGAGTCAACGCGGCAGGGTGTTCATCTAGTAGTTCAAGGTAAGTGGTACGCGTAACGATTTTATGCAGCAGATGCAGTACTCGCGACAAACCAAACTCGGCATCCTTAGCGGTGTACAGCGCTTGAAACACTTTCGGCATCAGTCGATTGAGGACTTCCCGCCCACGAGGGCCAAGAGTCTTTTTAGCCAAATCGGCTTTAAACTGAATGATCGTTTTCGCCGCATCAGGCGGGCTCGCGACCGCAATGTCGTGTTCCAACACGTGCTCAATTACATCGGGTTTATGGGCCATATCCCACAACTCGCTAAAGTGGCTCGCGATCGGATTAGCGTCATCTTCATCAACGCCAATTAGGTCTTCGAACACGGTATGTACATTCGCCATATGGGCGCGAGTTGCCACAATCAAGCTATCCCAATCGGAAAATTGCATGGCAACCGCAAGCTGCAGTTGTTCGAATTCACCGTCAGGTAAGGTTTGAGTTTGCTTATCAGCCATGGCTTGTAACAGGTTCTCAAGGCGACGCAAAAACAGATAAGCTTCACGTAGGTGCCCCACCTCTTCAGACTCTAGCAGATGAAGGGATTCAATCGCACTTAAGGTTTCGAGTAACCCTCGACCGCGTAAGCTAGGCTCGCGTCCACCACGAATCAATTGGAAGACTTGTGCGATAAACTCAACTTCACGAATACCACCAGAGCCAAGCTTGATGTTGTTCGAGAGACCACGACGACGCACTTCGCTGCTGATCATAGACTTCATTCGGCGCAGAGATTGAATCGCACTAAAATCAATATAACGGCGGAACACAAACGGGCGTAGCATTTGGCGAAGCTCTTGATACTCAGGGTACATCTCACTGCCCATCACACGCGCTTTGACCATAGCGTAGCGTTCCCAATCGCGACCTTGTTCTTGATAGTAATCTTCTAGCGCAGCGTAACTCATGACCAGTGGACCACTCTCACCGAATGGACGCAGGCGCATGTCTACTCGATAACAGAATCCATCGAAGGTTTGCTGATCAAGCGCCTTAATAATACGTTGCCCGAGACGTGTAAAGAACTGCGCATTGGCAATGCTGCGTCTTGCACCTTGGGTTTCACCATTCTCTGGGTAGGTGAAGATCAGATCGATATCGGAAGAGAAGTTAAGCTCACCGCCCCCTAGCTTGCCCATACCAATGATCAACATCGGCTGTGCTTCGCCTTGTTCATTACAAGGTGTGCCCCACTCTTTACAACAAATATCGTACTGCCATTGGTAGGTTTCGAAGATCATCGCCTCAGCCAACATCGATAGATGATTTAGGCTCTGCTCTAGCTCCCACGAACCCATAAAATCACGCCAAGCAATGTAGGTCATTTCTCGATTTCGGAATTGACGCAGCACGCGCTGACCGCTCATTTCATCGGTGCAACTAGAAAGTAATTCAGCCAAGCGTTCTCGGTATCCTTCAGCGCGTTCTTCGCATGCCAACATATTAGGTAAGTCACCACATAAAACCGTATCACGCTGCAGGCAATCACCAATAAAACAGCTTAAACCGAGTACACGTTTAAGATCTTCAGTCAGTGGCTCAGACCAAGTATTGATGGCTTCACTTTGATGCTCTAATAATTGCTCAAAAGCAGACTGGGAGTGAGTGATGAGTTGAGAAGGCAATGGCATGTTTCTTCCTTGTATAAGCTGCGCGCCGAACAATCGGTTTATCGATTCAGTTCTTCAATAACGAGTTTTCATAACTAAAGATAAGTTATACCAAAGTTACGCCAATAAAAAACGCCCACATTAGCAATGTGGGCGTTTTATCGATTAACTTATCTGGTTGAGCTTACAACCGAGAAACAGTCTCTGGGAATTAGCCTTTGACGGATGAAGATTGGGTGCTGAGGACTAAACCTTAAATTGCTTAATCTTACCGTCGAGTTCTTGCGCGTTACTTTCCATAAGCTGAGAGGTCTCGAGCAGTTCACCAACCACCACAACTGAAGCTTCAACAAGCTCGCGTACATTGGTCAGGTTGACGCTCATCTCTTCAGCAACACTGCTCTGTTGGCCTGCAGCGGTCGCGATCTGGAAGTTCATATCATTGATTTGATTGACTTGGCTTACAATGCCGTCAAGCTCACTTCCCGCGTTAGTCACCAGATCAACACCTTCAGCCGCTTCAACAACACTCTTCTCCATCAGTTCTACCGCAGAGTTAGCGCTGCTTTGTAGATGACTGATCATGTCTTGAATCTCTACCGTCGCTTGCTGAGTGCGCTGTGCAAGGTTACGAACCTCATCAGCAACAACCGCAAAACCACGACCCGCTTCACCGGCACGTGCCGCTTCAATTGCAGCGTTCAATGCTAGTAGGTTTGTCTGTTCTGAAATGCCTTGGATAGTACCAACCACACTGCCAATTGAGTCAACGCGTTCTTCTACTTGGTTTACCGCTGCTGCAGATGCTGCGATATCTGAAGATAGCTCACTCATCTTAGACACTGATCCTTGAACGAACTTCTGACCAGTAAGAGCTTGGCCTGATGCCTGTTCAGTCAATGACGAAGCGCTTTGTGCATGCTCAGCGACAGTTTGCACCGTCGACGTCATCTCACTCATTGCTGTTGCCAGTTGATCGATCTCGTTGAACTCTTCTTGAGCTGACTCTTTGGTTTCAGACATGCTGATGGTCATCACTTCCGTCAGAGCAAACAGCTCATCAGAAGAGGCCACCTGAGTTTTGATCATGTCGTTCAGTTGGACGCGAGTTTTTTCAAGTTCGCGTGCCACATCGCCGTATTCATCTTTACAGTCCATTTGAATCGGCACTGATAAGTTCTTATCTGCCATGGTTTTAATGGCGTCATTAAGGTATTGAGTCTGGCGCAGCATAACGCGCGCCGCTGCTAACAGAAGAACCACAAACACAATGATCATCAAGGCTGTTTGCCAAGCCACTTGAACTAGGTAAGTCTCGTAATGCTGTTGTGCGACTTGCGCATTGTTCGTTACAGCAAGCAATGAATCGTAAAACGTACTTGCGTCCCATAGCTGCTTCGAAATGATCAAGATAGTGCTGAATATCATCAACATGACCATTTTTGGAACGAGACGAACGTCAGAGATTACCCTTTCCCACGGCTTGAATGACAGTTTAGTCATTGTCAGTTCTCCATTAATTCTTATATATTGATGGCTTCTATATCCGCGAGGTGGCTATGTCAGTCAAAGTTCGCGATTTATTTTGAGCCTCGTATGAATGTTGAATAATACCAAAGACGCCACCAAGCCGATGAGCTTATTGTCACTGATTCTCTCTTTCTTAGCGTTATTTGTGATCTCAGGCTTATTGTTCGTACCGATCGATAAAGAATCGAAACAAGTCCTTATCGGCCTCGATTTTATAATCTGTAGTGTTTTTCTTTTTCAGCTCACAATTGATCTATTTAGATCACAAAACAAAAAAGAATTTCTAAAAGTACACTGGATCGATTTCTTAGCAAGTATCCCAATGATCGAGCCTCTTCGTTTCGCCCGTATTTTTCAAATTCTGCGAGTCATCTTAGTTCTGCGTTCAAGTAAACGTATTTTCAGAGAGTTATTTCGTAATAGGAAAGAGACCACTTTCGCTTCCATCATTCTGCTTTTGGTGATCTTACTGACTATCGGTGCTGGCACGATCCTGCTATTGGAACACAAAGATCCGAACGCCAACATCACTACAGGTCATGATGCTTTATGGTGGGCGTTTGTGACCATCAGTACTGTGGGTTATGGCGACCATTACCCAGTGACAACTTCCGGTCAGTTAGTGGCTTCAATGGTGATCATCTGTGGTGTCGGTGTGTTTGGTATGATTTCAGGCTTGATTACTTCTTTGATCACCTCCCCAACTCATCATGAGAATCAACGAGCGGAAAACAAAGAGAAACACCTTGAGAAGATCATCGAGCAGCAACAGAAAATCTTAGAGCGACTCGAAAAACTTGAGCAACAAACAAAAAAATAGGGCCGGAGCCCTATTTTCAAATTCATACTTCTATTGATACAGGTATCGAGTTTAGTCTTGCCAGTATGGCTCAACCTCAACACTGATTTGGCGTGTCTGTTCCATCGCATGCAGAATGGACACTTCTTGACGAGCTAACCAACGCTCTAGCTGAAGCTTCTCATCGCCTTCCAGCTTCTCAGTCAAAGGCTCTAATGTTTTAAGTGCCAGCAAGTCATCAATGCCTTGCACCATATCGGCCCAAGGTAAACGGAAACTGTTTCGTTCATCGTCATCATACAAACTCGCGAAACCAACGCCAGAATACAGATTACGCATCAAACGGTATTGCTGATCAATATACGCTTGGCTGGTCATCACTCGCTCTGGCGGGAAAGCTTCCATCAAATCGGCCCATGTGCGATCGAGTTGCTGCACGGAAAACCATTCGATACCACGAGCCATTTGCTCACGTGCTTTTTCATCTAAGAAAGGTTGCCAGCCACGAGACAAGATCCAACGGCTCAGATCTAATAATAACCCAGTGTATCGAGCAGAACTCAGCAAGGTAAGCAGATCTTCACGATCTGGCAGTTGCTCTTGCATCTCTTTAAGCTCAGCGACTAAGAACTTACGCGCATCGAGTTTACGTAGTACATGGCCTTTATCTTCCAGCAAGTCTTCGAAGTGATCATAGCTTTTCAGCCAGTCGAGCTCTTGCTCAAGCCACTTCAACTCTTGACGTAAAATCGCACTTGCTCGTCTAGGGACAATGCCGCCATAAATGGTGAAAGTCTGGCGGATAAAGCTCAGTGAATGACTGATCTCATGTAGCGCTTCAATCGATTGACGCTCAGTGAAAATCTGCTCGTGATAGTGCCAATGAGCGAGAGCATGCTCTAAAGATTGAATAAAACACGATTCAACGGTATCACTTTTGTCAGTATCAACTAAGGTCAAAGGAGTAACTTCATCTCCTTGATAACCTTGAGCAAGACGGTAACCCTTAGCTGCTTTACTTAGGTTACCCAAACGCATGCCACCTTGTTCGCAGAATTGGCGAGACAATGTAAATAGCGCATCCGTTTGACCGGATTTAAGTTCCAATTCGACTTCGCAAATCGGTTCTTGCAGGTCGCCTGATTCAACAAAGCCTTGATCGAATGCGACCTCGACTTGGCTACCATCAGGCATACCAATCAACCACTGCTCACGCGTGAAGTTGGTAGAGAACAGAGGAGTCAGCTCAGCTTGCAACGTTTCGATGTCTTTACCTGTTGGCCAGATATCCTCTGGGTGCAGGGCTAGCTTAGGTTCGTTGCTGTCGTGTTCTGCATTGTATTCAGGCCTTTGATGCAGGCCAGCAACCACACGACCAGCAGTCTTTACGGTTTGTACAAATACGTCATCAAAGCGTCGAATGCGTAAGCCTGTATCGTGCTTACGTAGCCAGTTGTCAGCGGTGTCAAAGTAGATGTTACCTAGCTCACGACAACTGTGCTGAAGTACTTTAGTTTCAGCAATTTTATTGCGTAAAGTCTCTGAAAATTCAGGAGAAACAAAAAACTTCAGTTCTATCTCGGTTTCCATAGTTATACCTTTCTGTGAAGATAGGGACAGGATATTGCCAATTTGAAAAGTCGGCAAGTCAGAAATATCGCCCTTATGATGATCTAAAACAGTTTTAATGAGAGATTGATTAGGTTAACATGCGCGACTTTGTAGCCATCGCTTAACATTTCACCATGAATATGGTGTATGTTGTTTTAAGGTTATTATTTATTAGGTTGGATGACCATGCCAGTAAATACAATTATGGGGTTATTTGCAAAGTCCCCAATTAAACCTTTGCAGCGTCACGTAGTATGCGTGAACGAATGTTGTTCTCACCTAGTTAATTTTTTTGAAGTTTCTTCAAAAGGTAACTGGGAAAAAGCATCAGAAATTCGAGCTCAAATTTCTCACCTTGAGAAAGAAGCTGACGTACTAAAACGTGAAATTCGCCTTAAACTTCCTCGTGGTTTGTTTATGCCAGTTGATCGCACCGATATGTTGGAGCTATTAACGCAACAAGACAAACTCGCAAACCTAGCGAAAGACATTGCTGGCCGTGTATATGGTCGTCAACTTGTCATTCCTGCTCCTATGCAAGAAAACTTCATCGCTTACGTTAAACGTTGTCTAGATGCAGCGAACCAAGCACAAAACGTAATCAATGAATTAGACGAATTACTTGAGACTGGCTTTAAAGGCCGTGAAGTAACACTCGTTGCCGAAATGATTCATCAATTAGATGTAATTGAAGATGACACGGATGCGATGCAGATCGAACTACGCCAACAACTAATGGCAATTGAAGGCGATCTGAATCCAGTTGATATCATGTTCTTATACAAAATTCTTGAATGGGTTGGTGGTATTGCAGATCAAGCACAGCGTGTAGGCGCTCGTCTTGAAGTAATGCTTTCTCGATCTTAAATCATACGTTAACCATATAACGAAGAGCATTTTTTGAACAAACCACTTATGCGCTGAGTATTCCTCTCGCTGAGCGGTTTTTTGCGTCTAAATTTGTTCCGCTTGTTATCAAACAACTAGGTATTACGATGGATATCCTTGCTAACTACGGCACTGTCCTGATTATTGTTGCAGCAGCTTTCGGTTTCTTGATGGCTATTGGTATTGGTGCAAATGACGTTGCGAACGCAATGGGCACCTCAGTAGGCTCTAAAGCTTTAACCGTTAAACAAGCGATCATTATCGCAATGATCTTTGAATTCGCAGGTGCTTACCTTGCGGGCGGCGAAGTAACAGACACGATCCGTAAAGGTGTTATCGAAACGTCTCTATTCGCTCATCAACCAGATGTACTTGTGTACGGCATGATGTCAGCACTTCTTGCTGCTGGTACATGGCTACTTCTCGCTTCTTACATGGGCTGGCCGGTTTCTACGACTCACTCAATCATCGGTGCAATCATCGGTTTTGCGTGTATTTCTGTAGGTACTGAAGCTGTAGACTGGAACAGTGTTCAAGGTATTGTGGGTAGTTGGATTATCACACCCGTTATTTCCGGCTTCTTCGCTTACGTCATATTTGTAAGTGCTCAACGACTGATTTTTGATACAGAGAACCCGCTATTTAACGCGAAACGCTTTGTACCGGTATACATGTTCATTACAACAATGGTAATTGCACTTGTAACCATCAAGAAAGGCCTTAAGCACGTTGGTCTTCACCTAAGCAACACTGAAGCATGGGTTTGGGCTGCTGGCGTTTCTGCGCTTGTAATGATCGGCGGTTACCTATACATCCAGAAGAAATTCGCTAACCGCGAAGAAGACCACGGCTTTGCAGGTGTTGAAGGCATCTTCTCTGTACTCATGGTTATCACAGCTTGTGCGATGGCATTTGCACACGGTTCAAACGACGTTGCGAACGCGATTGGTCCACTGTCTGCTGTTGTATCAACCGTTGAGCACATGGGTGAAATCACAGGTAAGAGTACTATCGCATGGTGGATTCTTCCTCTAGGTGGATTCGGTATCGTTGTTGGTCTTGCAACAATGGGTCATAAAGTAATGGCAACCGTTGGTACTGGTATTACAGAACTAACACCAAGCCGTGGCTTTGCTGCACAACTTGCAACTGCATGTACGGTTGTACTAGCTTCAGGTACTGGCCTTCCAATCTCTACTACACAAACACTCGTTGGTGCTGTTTTAGGTGTTGGTTTTGCTCGTGGTATCGCAGCACTAAACTTAGGCGTTGTACGTAATATCGTGGCTTCTTGGATTGTGACACTACCTGCAGGTGCTCTACTTGCTGTTGTGTTCTTCTACGGAATTCAAGCTGCGTTTACTATGTAATCGCGACTGCGTTAGTGAATACTAGCGTCAGAACAGTGTGAGCTTCAGTAACGATATGTAAATGCCATGTCATTATTGACTCAAACGCACAGAAAGGGAGGCTTTGCCTCCCTTCTTTGTTGCACCGCATAAAGAAACTAAATATTATTTGCTGATTGAGGCTGACTCATACGCCTACCCAATTTGAATCGTTAAGGGATTTACTGTGAAAAAACTGATTAGCTTAGTTTTGTTCGCAATGCTTGCGGCTCCAGCTGCCTTTGCACAAGACCGTTATATTGCTGACAAACTATTTACTTATATGCATTCTGGCCCAAACAACACATTCCGTATCATCGGTAGTGTTGATGCTGGTGAAAAGATTACATTCCTACAAACTAACAAGAGTACGGGTTACACCCAAATTCAAGACAACCGTGGCCGTAAAGGTTGGGTTGAAAGCAAGTTTGTAAGCACTCAAGAAAGCATGGCACTGCGTATGCCTAAGCTAGAGAAAGAGCTGACGGAAGTTAAAGGCAAGCTAGCGAATGCTCGTCAGAGTGCTGACAGCGAAAAAGCTGGCCTAGCAAGCTCTCTAGATTCTCGTAACAAGCAGATTGCTGAACTAGAACAGAACTACAGTGAAATTAGCCAACAGCTAACGAGTTCTCAAACAGAGAACCGTGAACTGCGCGCTAAGCTAGACACTCAAAAAGACGACCTACTATTGAAGTACTTCATGTACGGTGGTGGTGTTGCGGGTATTGGTCTAGTTCTAGGCCTTGTTCTGCCACACATCATGCCTCGTCGCAGAAAATCACCAAACGGTTGGGCGTAGACGTAACGCTTGTATTAGGTACAGTAAATTCAGTATCGAAGATCAAAAAGGAGCACCGAGGTGCTCCTTTTTATTTGTCTGTTATCTAGATACCTTTAGAGCTCGCTAGCCTTTCCACTCGTACAGAGCTGGGATTTCTATCTTCTGCTGATTGAACTCTATGATCACCGATTGTGGCTTAATCTCCAGCAATTGAATGTCTTGTCCAATCCAATCTCCTTGCGCCACTTCTTGACCGTTCACTTTTACCCAACGCTTGGTTTCGCTGCTCGAGTACATATGGGTTTGTAGGTCTAACTTAGGAAGGACGCCTGATAAGCTATTGGTGTGCGTTTCCAACTCAATGACCTGAGAACCCCTTTGCCCTGAGGGTCTAGAATCCATCGGCTCAGGAGCGCTTTGTTGCTCCCCCATAATGGATTCAAGCTTCAATGCCAAATCAGGTGGCAACTCACTGAGGTCTAGCCCTTGCAGCAGATCACTGTCCGATTGTAAGTCACTATTTGATTGCTGATCAGTGCTTGATTGCAGAGCAGTCGTTTCATCACTCGCGCCTGGCTGAACGGATGACGATTCAGAACTGGCTGTCATTTGAGTGTTGTTATCAGCATTAGCGAAGATCACTGCTGAGCCACCAGCGGTGTTTGCACGATTAGCGCCAGAATCAATCTGTGCATACATCTCTTGGCGTGGCAATGCTTTCAACGGTTGGCTCGCCGGTGCAGGGCGAACGGTGAACAAGGCATCTTCTTCCTCAGACACGGCATCCATGCTTGCTATATCAGCATCCGCAATTTCAGGCTCAATGTCTGATTCAGTTTTAAATTCTGGCAGAGCGACATTGGCAGCTTGGTTCACGGCTTCTTGTTGTTGGATATACGATTGATAAGCCAAGACGCCACCCACCAACAAAGAAGGAACCAAGATTAAGAGTAGCCCCATCGCTAACGATGAACCTCGCTTGTTGCTCATCCCTTTTGCAGAATTAGGAACATGATGATTCTGGTAGCCTTTGAAGCTTGGTTTGCT
Organism: Vibrio sp. 10N.286.51.B11; assembly: GCF_041469245.1. NCBI lineage: Bacteria > Pseudomonadati > Pseudomonadota > Gammaproteobacteria > Vibrionales > Vibrionaceae > Vibrio > Vibrio sp. 10N.286.51.B11. The sequence goes on from NZ_JBFRKI010000026.1 coordinate 94,974, forward strand.
AAGAGAGTGCTGATTAATAGAAGATGGCTTGTGAGACGGCTGTTTAAGTTCGTGCATAATACGTGACATTAGCTTTCGCCCCCTTCTAGTGACATCAGCTTAGGCGAATCGAGTTGAGCTAATCTCTGCAATCTTGCTAAGGTGCGCTTACCTGCAATGCCATCAACAGACATACCTTGCCACGTTTGAAATGCTTCGATTTTCATTTTTAACTCATAATCAAATACATCACTACCGGAAACAACCTCTCCTAATACTTCAGAAAGCAGTAGATCAAGCAAAGCAACCGCTTCACCTTGATAGCCCTCTTTAAGGGTCTCTCGCAGCGGCTGCTTCCAAATAGCGACGTAATCGCCTTGCCAGATTTGCTCTAAGGATTGCTTCGGCATCACCAACAGCTTTTCATTAACCAGCAACTCGACAGAATCCTTAGACACGCCATACAGCACAGCAAACACTGGTTTTTGGTCTATGTCGAGATTAAGTACCACAGGAACACCAAGTTCTAACAAGGTATCCAAACTGGCCTGCTGCTGCTCACACACAAAAACACTTTGTGACTCACTTAAGCACAATCCATCACGCAGTGAAGATTGATATCCCCACAGCGTATACAAGTCTTTGATAGCGAGAGAACGATTGGTCCCCTGCATCAAATGTTGTTGAATGTGTTGTGGCAATTCAAACTTGGCAGGTTTTGGCTCAGCAACCAACTTAGGAACATCTGATACCAAAGAACGCTGAGTACGTGCTAACACTTCCGTCTTTGCTTCATTTGATGCATCCGTAGGCAACCAAGCATTGATATAGCTTGGAGCGAAGTTAAAGGTCGCTATTGCAAGACCAACGCTTAACGTCGCAATCCCTGCGTATTGGAATAACTTAGGCGCGACACGAGAAGTTAGAGCTTTCTCGACGTGATACACATCGGCCTGAAAGGACATAACCTGCTGACACGCTCGGTTAACCGTTTCATTGCTCGGTAGCTGCTCACCGTCATGAAAAGCCAACTGCAGTGCTTTATCACACACCAAGTTAATGAGCCTTGGAATACCATGCGTATATTGAGCAATCAGCTTGATAGAACGGTTCGAAAACAACATCTGCTCGCCACCCGCCGTCTCCAAACGAAACGCGATGTACTTGCCCGTTTCTTCGGTATTAAGAGGCAGTAAGTGATAACGACCAGTAATGCGCTGTGCTAGCTGACGTAGCTGCGTGGTTTGTAAGTGCTGTTGTAATTCCGGCTGGCCGACCAACAGTACTTTTAACAGCTTACGATTGTCGGTTTCCAAGTTTGTTAGAAGGCGTAACTGCTCCAACACATCGGCAGCGAGGTGTTGGGCTTCATCGATCACCAATAGGGTTTGAATGCCTTCGGCATGGCTATCAAGTAGAAAATAATGAATAGCCTGACTGAGCTGTTTCAACGATGCTTGTTCTGGGTACTCGACCTCAAACTCATCGCAGATAGCTTCTAGTAAATCCGTATTTGAAAACGTAGGGTTAAGTATAAGGCCAGCCTGAGTATGACTATCCAATGAAGACAACATCGCCTTAGCGACCGTTGTTTTCCCTGTACCAACCTCACCAGTAAGCATCGCAAAGCCCCCACCCTCGCCTAAACCGGCTTGTAGGTTCTGCATCGCTTCTTGATGGCGCTGACTCAAAAACAAGTAGCGAGAATTTGGTACAATCGAAAATGGCATCTCAACGAAGCCAAAATATTCCTTATACATGTGCTGCCCTATAATTACGATTAATGGAAAGTACCATTGCTTGCAGTAAAGTCCAGCAGTGATAAAACATTTCGAGGTGATAAGTTGCAAATTTACGATAGCCTACCAAAAGACAACGGGCTACAACGCTATCTAGTCGGTGGAGCAGTGCGCGATAAGCTGCTCAATATTGATAGTTATGATAGAGATTGGGTCGTGGTAGGGAGTACCCCTCAAGAGATGGAAAACCTTGGCTTTACTGCTGTGGGAAAAGATTTCCCGGTATTCTTGCACCCAAAAACCAAAGAAGAGCACGCACTGGCTCGCACTGAGAGAAAATCAGGCTCTGGTTACACAGGCTTCGAATGTTACTTCGCGCCAGACGTGAGTTTGGAAGAAGACCTGATGCGTCGAGATCTGACCATCAACGCTATAGCTCAAGATGATAAAGGCCAACTTCACGATCCTTATCATGGCCAGAAAGATCTCTCGGATCGTATCTTAAGACACGTTTCAGACGCTTTTGTTGAAGACCCTCTTCGTGTACTGCGTGTGGCTCGCTTCGCCGCCAAGCTTCACCATCTTAACTTCACGGCTGCACCTGAAACCATGGATATGATGAGTGAGATCGTCCAATCTGGTGAACTGGCACACCTTACTGCAGAGCGAGTTTGGCAAGAGTGGCATAAGTCTCTTAGTACACCGCACCCTGAAGTGTTCCTCTCTGTATTGAAAGAGTGTGGTGCATTGGCAGTCGTATTACCTGAGATTGACGCTCTATTTGGCGTCCCTCAACCTGAAAAATGGCACCCTGAAATCGACACGGGTATTCACACTCTGATGGTTGCTCAGCAAGCCGCACTATTAAGCCCATCGCTACCGGTACGCTTTGCAGCTCAAGTGCATGACTTAGGTAAAGGCGTCACACCACAAGCTGAATGGCCAAGCCATAAAATGCACTGCCACACAGGTGTTAAGATAATCAAGAAACTGTGTGAGCGAGTGAGAGTGCCCAATGAGTTCAGAGACCTTGCGTTGTTAGTGTGCGAGCAACATTCTAATATCCACCGCGCAGGCGAGCTCAAACCAACCACCTTTCTCAAGGTTCTCAACAAGTTCGATGTTTGGCGTAAGCCAGATAGGTTCGACGATATACTACTTTGCTGCCAGGCCGACCACGCAGGCCGAAAAGGATTAGAAGATCAGCCTTATCCTCAAAAAGCGCGCTTTGAAGTCGCCTACCAAGCGGCGCTTCAAGTCGAAGTAAAAGCGATCATTATCGATGGTTTTAAAGGCAAAGATATTCGAGAAGAACAAGAGAAACGCAGAGCCATCGCAATTGAAAACGCCCTATCAGAACTCGCTAGCAGTTAATCGTCGCCGCTCTACCTAAAACGTATAAAAAGCCCGCAGTTAAGCGGGCCTTTTGTTTCAATTCTTACAGCGAGACCGTTGCCTGTGTCTGTTACTGCATCATTAAGAAAGCAAACAGACCACAACCTAGAATCAGTCGGTAGATAACGAACGGTGTCATGCCCATACGAGAGATAAGCTTCAAGAAGAAGTGAATACAGATGTAAGCACTGATGAAAGACACCGCAACACCCGTTAGCAAAGTGCCAACATGGATTGGGTCACCGCTTGTCACCAACTTAAGACCTAAATAACCACCAGCCAGAGTGATGATTGGGATAGACATCAAGAAAGAGAATCGAGCCGCCGCTTCACGTGTGAAACCAAGGTAAAGCGCCGCGGTAATGGTTGCGCCAGAACGAGACGTGCCCGGAATGATCGCCATTGCTTGAGCAAGACCAATAAACAGCGCCTTTTTCCAACCCGCTTGGTATTCGTCATCGCGCAGGCTTGAGTTCTTGTCCACCCACCATAACAATAGACCAAAGATAATCGTTGTCGTCGCGATCACCCACGCACTGCGTAAGTAAAGCTCAACAATATCTTTCATCAACAAGCCAAAGATACACGCAGGAATCGTCGCGAGAATGATCATCCACGCTAACTTCGCTTCTTTACTACGATCGCCTTTAAACACTGAACCAAAGAATGCGCTCAACAGAGAGACCACTTCTTTACGGAAATAGATAACAACAGCTGCCAAAGTACCAACGTGGACAGCGACATCAAAAGCCAAACCTTGATCTTCCCAGCCTAAAACAGCTGAAGGAAGGATTAGGTGTGCAGAACTGGAAATAGGTAAAAACTCTGTAAAGCCTTGCACCAACGCCAATATAAACGCTTCAAAATAACTCATTACTTACCTTAAAAATTATAGTTTTATATCTACGACAGAGAGCGAGTCTAATTGCTGCATCTTCTGCCATATTTCACTGACGGTTCTTCCGTCTTGCGGGATCACTCGCGCAGGACAAAGATCATAAAGCGGCTGTGTTACAAAAGGATATTTGTAGATATCACTGCGTGGTAATTCTGGTTCACACTCAGAAACCTCCTCTCCAAACAGCACAATATCAAGATCGAGTTTTCGATCTTGTAGTTTGTGCGCATCTTGAGAGCGACCCCATTTAAACTCAATTTTACGCAGCTGCTGTGAAAATTCAGTCAATGAGAGTGACGTGTCGAGCTCTATCACAAAGTTATAAAACGGATGGCTATTAAAACCGACGGGCTCACAGTGATAGATTTTAGAGCATTTAAGGTTAGTCCCTAACGATTGAAGCTCTGTCCATGCCACCCTTGCATGCTTGTCGCGGTCTATGTTCGTGCCAACACCAACATAGGCTACTGTCATGCTTGACCTCGTTCGATGATCACACCAACGGCTTTTGCTTGTGGCACTGCGCCAGGTTTAGCCAATCGGATTTTAATCCACGGCACAGAGAATTGAGTCATGATCAATTCAGCAACTTCTTCAGCCACACGTTCAACCAATAGGAATCGGCCATTCGCAATGTGGTCAAGCACGGCTGTACTCACTGTCGAGTAATCCAAAGCATCAACCACATCATCACTCTTACCCGCTGGGCGGTTGTCATGAGCCATTTCAATATCAAGCACAAGTTTTTGTTTAATCTCTTGTTCCCAATCGTAAACACCGATCGTTGTAATTACTTCTAGCTGTTCAATGAAAACTTTATCCAGTGCCATGACTTGTCCTTTTAGAGGTCGGATACCCATATAGGGGAAAAAAACGTATTATTTGCGTAATTCGAGATATGATATCAATTACTCTTGGATTGAGCATTATTTTCCCATCGTTAGGCGTATAACCGTTAAAGGACAGACATGACCCCATTGGCACTTATCATGATCATTGCTGCCTACTTACTAGGTTCAATCTCTAGTGCGGTCTTGATATGCCGAGTTTTGAGGCTCCCAGATCCTCGAACAGTAGGTTCTAACAACCCAGGAGCAACCAATGTCCTGCGTGTTGGCGGTAAAGGCGCAGCAGCTGCCGTCCTTTTGTGTGACATGCTGAAAGGCACTATCCCTGTCTGGCTTGGCTACTACCTCAAGATCGACCCAATCATTCTTGGGGTTGTGGCAATTGCGGCGTGTCTTGGACATATGTATCCGATCTTCTTCCACTTCAAAGGTGGTAAAGGCGTGGCAACCGCACTTGGCGCTATCGCCCCAATAGGATTCGATCTAACCGGAATGATCATGGCGACTTGGTTAGTGGTCGCGTTTTTGTTTCGTTACTCTTCTTTAGCGGCACTGGTTACTGTGCTACTTGCCCCTTTCTACGCTTGGTTAGTCAAACCTCAATACACATTGCCAGTAGCCATGCTGTGCTGTTTGATCGTGTTACGTCACCACCAGAATATCCGCCGCCTACTCGATGGCAGCGAACCAAAACTCGGACAAAAAAAATCGGCTTAAACTGTCACGTCTAAGCCGAACCATAATATTCAGTATTTAAAGCTTATAGCAGATGTTTATCTAAAAACGTCTTCAGCATTGTGTTCACAAACTCTGGTTGCTCTAACGAGCTAATATGACCTGCGCCAGGAATCACCACTAATTCACTGCCCGTAATGCAATCGTGCATTAGGTATGACTCAAGTACCGGACGTGGTTTATCTTCTTGTCCTACAGCAATCAAAACAGGCAGAGCAAAGTTCTCTACCGATTCAATCATATCGCGACGTCCAAACACCATTCGACCAATTCGTGCCACTTCTTCAGCGTTGTCGCCCTCAAGAGCTGATAACTGCTGAGTAAAACCTTCAACTAAAGCTGGCGTGTTGGTTTGCGTATCATTAGCGAAGAACAGTGGAACAACCGCTTCAACAATTGGCTGAGGAACCGTCTTGGTTTGAGTGATGGTATCTAACATGCTGAAGTACTTTGCGTGAGCAACTTCTGGTTCTAAACCCACAAAAGTATCCATTAGAACCAAAGACTTAATACGTGCAGGTGCAAGTTCCGCTAACTCAGTCCCCCACATACCGCCAACCGATAAGCCAACCACTGAGAATTCTTCGATCTCTAAATGATCAAGCAGAGCCAAAACGTGCTGAGCGTAATCTTTCAAGTTACGCATCGAAGTGGGTGCTGCTTGAGATTCACCATGAGACCAAAGCTCTGGAACAATACAGCGATACTGAGTTTTTAACGCTTCGATCTGCGGCTTCCACATTGCACTATCCCAAAGGTAGCTGTGGCCGAGTACAACAACAGGGCCTTGACCTTCATCTAGGTACGCCATCGATTGATTGTCTACTGTGAACTTGTTCATTTTCTTCCCTAATCTCTATCAGCAATTATTTATCGACATACAGTCGGTAAGCTAGGATATAAAAACGGCCGCACAAGGCGACCGTTTATCGAAACACTATAGTCAATTACGCAATTGGCTCTAGCTGGTCAATAGGCCAACGCGGTGTGGCATGAACAGACAAATCAGCCGTTTCGCCATTCTTTAGGCGCTGCATGCCCGCATAAGCGATCATCGCACCGTTATCTGTACAGAACTCAGTGCGTGGGTAGTACACCTCACCACCGACTTTCTTAGCAAGCGCCTCAAGCTCAACGCGCAGTTGTTTGTTGGCACTTACACCGCCAGCAATAACTATACGTTTCATGCCCGTTTCAACCAAGGCACGCTTGCACTTGATTACTAAGGTTGCACAAACGGCTTCTTGAAACGCGTAAGCAATATCAGCACGAGTTTGGTCATCATTATCGTTATCACGAATGGTATTCGCTGCGAACGTCTTCAGACCAGAAAAGCTCATATCTAAACCCGGACGATCGGTCATTGGACGCGGGAACTTAAAACGACCCGGAGTGCCTTTTTCCGCCAAACGAGATAACAGTGGACCACCAGGGTAATCTAAGCCCATCAGTTTCGCGGTTTTATCAAACGCTTCACCCGCTGCATCATCAATCGATTCACCAAGGATTCGGTATTCACCAATACCTTTCACTTCTACCATCATGGTATGGCCGCCAGAAACCAGCAGAGCCACAAATGGGAATGGTGGTGGGTTATCTTCTAGCATTGGCGCAAGAAGGTGACCTTCCATATGGTGAACAGGCACTGCAGGCACTCCCCACGCATAAGCAATACTGCGACCAATCGTTGCACCAACCAGCAGTGCACCCACTAAACCAGGGCCAGCCGTGTAAGCCACACCATCAATGTCTTTCGACTTTAGGTTCGCTTCAGCTAATGCCGCTTTAATAAGAGGAATTGTTTTTTTCACGTGGTCACGTGAAGCTAGCTCAGGTACCACACCACCGTAATCGGCGTGCAGCTTTACTTGGCTATATAATTGATGAGAAAGCAGCCCTTGCTCATCATCATAAATCGCGATTCCTGTTTCATCACAAGAGGTTTCAATACCAATAATGCGCATAATTTTCTCGGCACGCTTTCGTCTAAAATGGGAAATTAGCGCAATATTACCCTGCCTAAGCTCTTCAAACAAATATTGTACAGACTATAATCGACAAAGTGCTTTACAAAGCCACTGTGATCGGATTAAAATTCCGCACCATTTTTGATCAAGCTGGTTAATGGCCAAACGCGAATAGAGAGTTAGCTCGATGGGTAACTTCTCTGATTTGGTACTGAGTAGCCAGCGATAATGAATAACCCCTGAGGTGAAAGGCATATGCCAATAGTTAAAGTACGTGAAAACGAACCGTTCGACGTTGCACTACGTCGTTTCAAGCGCTCTTGTGAAAAAGCAGGTATCCTTTCTGAAGTTCGCCGTCGCGAGCACTACGAAAAGCCAACTACAGTTCGCAAACGCGCTAAAGCAGCAGCTCAAAAGCGTCACGCTAAGAAGCTAGCTCGCGAAAACGCACGTCGCGTTCGCCTGTACTAATAACTTAATCCATAAGGACTGAGTTATGGCTCTTATTGAACAACTCAAAGAAGAGCAAAAATTAGCGATGAAAGCCAAGGACAAACCGCGCCTTGGCACTATCCGCTTAGCTCTTTCAGCAATTAAGCAACGTGAAGTTGACGAACGGATCACTCTGAACGACGACGACATTCTTGCTGTATTAGTTAAAATGGTTAAGCAACGTCGCGATTCTGTTGCTCAATATGAATCAGCAAATCGTCAAGATCTTGCTGACGTGGAAAAAGCAGAAATTACGGTACTTGAAGGCTTTATGCCTCAACCGCTAAGTGATGAAGAAGTTATTGCACTACTTGATAGCGCAATCGCCGAAGCTCAACCAGCGGGCATGCAAGACATGGGTAAAGTAATGGCTATCTTGAAACCACAAATTCAAGGGCGTGCAGATATGGGGAAAGTTAGTGGTTTAGTTCGTTCTAAACTCGCTTAATCCCAAATCAAATTGCAACAAGCCGTGCAATCCTTCGGAACGCACGGCTTGTTTGTATCTGTAACCTATTCAAACTATTATTATCCACACTCTCAGTTAGTGCATTTTTCTAAGGTTTTATGGCAGGACACATCCCGCGTAGTTTCATCGATGATCTCCTAGCGCGTCTCGACATTGTCGACATTGTGGACGCACGCGTGAAACTTAAGAAAAAAGGCAAAAACTATGGTGCTTGTTGCCCATTCCACAACGAAAAGACCCCTTCTTTTAGCGTAAGCCAAGAAAAACAGTTTTATCACTGCTTTGGTTGTGGCGTACACGGTAATGCTATCGACTTCATTATGGAGTTCGAACGCCTCGATTTTGTTGAAGCTATTGAAGAGCTAGCCTCTTTCTTAGGCCTCGACGTTCCTAGAGAACAGCGCAGCGGCGAGATATCAACAGCACCAAGAGCCAACAGCGAACAAAAACGTAACCTCTACGATTTGATGGGCGGCATCAGTAATTTTTACCGCTCTCAACTGAAAATATCAGCCAACAAACCTGCGATTGATTACCTAAAGAATCGTGGCCTGTCTGGCGAAATCGTCCAGAAGTTTGGCATTGGTTATGTGGCCGATGAGTGGGACTTGGTTCGTAAGAACTTTGGCCAACAGAAAGAAGCCCAAGACATGCTCGTGACCGGCGGCATGTTAATAGAGAACGATAAAGGTAACCGATACGACCGATTCCGTGGACGCGTAATGTTCCCAATTCGTGATCGTCGTGGCCGTGTGATTGGTTTTGGTGGTCGTGTATTAGAAGACGGCACACCAAAATACCTCAACTCACCAGAAACGCCTATCTTCCATAAAGGTAAAGAGCTTTACGGCCTTTATGAAGTGCTGCAAGCCTACCGTGAACCGCCGCAAATACTTGTGGTTGAAGGTTACATGGATGTCGTGGCACTCGCGCAATATGGTGTCGATTACTCAGTAGCATCACTGGGCACCTCGACAACCGGCGACCATGTTCAAATGTTGTTCCGTCAAACCAGCACTGTGGTTTGTTGTTACGATGGTGACCGAGCAGGTAAAGAGGCCGCATGGCGCGCACTAGAAAACGCGCTTGAATACCTGAAAACCGGTAACACGCTTAAGTTTCTATTCTTGCCCGACGGTGAAGATCCAGACAGCTATATTAGAGAGCATGGCAAAGCCGCTTTTGAACAGCTGGTCCACAATGCGACGCCGCTTTCGACCTATTTGTTCGATAACCTGATTGAAATACACAAGTTAAACTTGGGAACAACCGAAGGGAAATCAGCACTGCGTGCACACGCCAGCGCCTTGATTAATAAAATCCCTGACAGTTACTTCCAAGAATTGCTCGAAAAACTGCTCGATGAGCGAACTGGATTTGATAACCAATTGAGACGTGCGCGTGTTCATACACAGAACCCGACACCTCAACCACATAAAGAGCTGAAGCGCACTCCAATGCGTGAAGTTATCGCTTTGCTTATCCAAAATCCGAGCTATGCTGATATGGTACCGGATTTATCAAGTGTCAAAGGCTTACAGTTGCCCGGACTAAGTTTATTCGTCGAAGTACTTGATAAATGCCACGAGCATCCCCATATCAACACAGGCCAATTATTAGAGCATTGGCGACACAATAAACATGAGGCTCTTCTGTCTCGTCTCGCGAGCTGGGAAATCCCCCTCGACGAAGACAATCAAGAAGACATATTTTTAGACTCATTGGACAACATACTTGCCCAGTGCGTTGAAAAACAAATTGAAAACCTGCAGGCCAAAGCAAGAAGCGTCGGTTTATCAGCCGAAGAAAAAAGGGAGCTACTAGCTTTAATGCTAGATCTAAAAGCGTAACCCTGTTTGATTAGTCAGCATTTAATAAATTTGTTAACATAATTGGTTTGCATTTGAGAATGCAACGTCCTTCACCAGACCTGAAGTTGGATATCATCTATGGATCAAAATCCGCAGTCACAGCTAAAATTACTTGTTATTAAAGGCAAGGAACAAGGCTATCTGACCTACGCCGAAGTAAACGACCACCTACCTGCAGAAATCGTGGATTCTGAACAGGTAGAAGACATCATTCAAATGATCAACGACATGGGTATCAAGGTAGTTGAAACTGCACCTGATGCTGATGATCTAGCACTTAATGATGACGATGCCAATATAGATGAAGATGCAGCCGAAGCTGCAGCTGCTGCGCTTTCAAGCGTAGAAAGCGAGATTGGCCGTACTACTGACCCAGTTCGTATGTACATGCGTGAAATGGGTACAGTTGAACTACTGACTCGTGAAGGCGAAATCGACATTGCGAAGCGTATTGAAGATGGTATCAATACAGTTCAACTATCGGTTGCTGAGTACCCAGGCACTATTCCATACATCTTGGAACAGTTTGACCGCGTACAAGCAGAAGAGATTCGCTTAACAGACCTAATCAATGGCTTTGTTGACCCAGACGACGATGGCACAGCTGCGCCAACGGCGACTCACATCGGTTCAGAACTTGCTGAAACTGATCTGGAAGACGAAGACAAAGAAGACGCAGAAGACGACGAGGAAGAGGAAGAAGAAGATACAGGTATCGATCCTGAACTTGCTCTTGAGAAGTTCACAGCACTTCGTACTAGCTACCAGAATCGTCAACTAGCGATCAACGAGTACGGCCATGAAAGCCCGAAAGCAATGCTTGCAACAACAATGATGCAAGACGTATTCAAAGAGTTCCGTCTAACACCAAAACAGTTTGATTACCTAGTAAACGAACTGCGTAACTCTATGGATCGCGTACGTACTCAAGAACGCCTAATCATGCGTCAAACGGTTGAGTACGGCAAAATGCCGAAGAAATCTTTCATTGCTCTATTTACTGGCAACGAATCTAGCGAAGCATGGTTGGATGAAGTTCTTGCTTCAGACAAGCCATACGCAGAAAAGATTAAACGTAACGAGCACGACATCCGTCGCTCTATCCAAAAACTGGATATGATCGAACGTGAAACGTCTCTTACTGTTCAAAGCATCAAAGATATCAGCCGTCGCATGTCTATCGGTGAAGCGAAAGCTCGTCGTGCGAAGAAAGAGATGGTTGAAGCGAACTTACGTCTAGTAATCTCGATTGCTAAGAAGTACACAAACCGTGGTCTACAATTCCTGGATCTAATCCAAGAAGGTAACATCGGTCTGATGAAAGCGGTAGATAAGTTTGAATACCGTCGTGGTTACAAGTTCTCTACTTACGCTACTTGGTGGATCCGTCAAGCAATCACTCGTTCGATTGCCGACCAAGCTCGTACTATCCGTATTCCGGTTCACATGATCGAAACGATCAACAAACTAAACCGTATCTCTCGTCAAATGCTACAAGAGATGGGTCGTGAACCACTTCCGGAAGAACTGGCTGAACGCATGCAAATGCCTGAAGACAAGATCCGTAAAGTACTGAAAATCGCTAAAGAGCCAATCTCAATGGAGACACCAATCGGTGACGACGAAGATTCGCACCTAGGTGATTTCATCGAAGATACAACGCTAGAACTACCTCTAGACTCTGCAACGGCAACCAGCCTACGCGGTGCAACTAAAGACGTTCTTGCAGGCCTAACACCTCGTGAAGCTAAAGTACTGCGTATGCGTTTCGGTATCGACATGAACACTGACCACACTCTTGAAGAGGTTGGTAAACAGTTCGACGTAACTCGTGAACGTATCCGTCAGATCGAAGCAAAAGCACTGCGTAAACTTCGTCACCCAAGCCGCTCAGAAACTCTGCGTAGCTTCCTAGACGAGTAATCGCACACTCAAGTGTGGTTAGCTTTTAAGCATAAATAAGAAAAGGTGAGCGTTGGCTCACCTTTTTTTTATCTGTGTGATTTAAGTGGCTAAGATGTAAGCGGAATTGCCCCTTATAGTGTCTAGACACCATTGAACGCTTCCCCTATAATCTATGCCCTACGGCCCCTTAGCTCAGTGGTTAGAGCGCACGACTCATAATCGTTCGGTCCCCAGTTCAAATCTGGGAGGGGCCACCAAATTAGAAAAGCCAGAACAGTTCATGCTGCTCTGGCTTTTTGCTTTTCTAAATCTGTACAACTTACGCCCTGCATTTCCTAACCAATAACGAATCATCCCGCACACAATTCCAATTGCCTCTCTGTGACTAAACATACTTTTCTTTTATAAAAAAATCGGCAATATGAGTGTACACAAATCATTCAATAGTTCAGGGAAGAAACATGAAAGACGAAACACTCTCGATTCACTTCGGTTACGACACTGATCCAACAACCAAATCGGTTGCCACTCCTATTTACCAAACCGTCGCGTACGAATTCGATGACGCACAACACGGCGCCGACCTCTTCAACCTTGCGGTGCCAGGCAATATCTACACTCGCATAATGAACCCAACCAATGATGTGTTAGAAAAACGCATGGCCGCCTTAGAAGGAGGTATCGCAGGCTTAGTGGTAAGTGCGGGCAGTGCTGCGATCAACTATGCGATTCAGACGTTGGCGCAAATCGGTGACAACATTGTTTCAACACCTCAGCTTTACGGTGGTACTTACACCCTATTTGCTCACATGTTGCCAAACCAAGGAATTGAAGTTCGTTTTGCTAAAGACGACAAACCAGAAAGCTTAGCGGCACTGATCGATGAAAAAACCAAGGCGGTTTACTGTGAAAGTATCGGTAACCCAGCAGGTAATATTATCGACTTAGAGCGTGTTGCTGAACTTGCTCACGCACAAGGTGTACCTGTGATTGTTGATAACACGGTGGCGACGCCTGTACTGTGTAAACCTATCGATTTTGGTGCTGACATCGTGGTGCACTCACTAACTAAATACGTGGGTGGTCACGGTACAACGTTAGGTGGCGTGATTGTCGACTCAGGTAAATTCCCATGGGCACAGCACAAGGACCGCTTCCCTGTGTTTAATCAGCCAGAGCCTTCTTATCATGGCGTGGTTTATACCGAGGCCTTTGGTGAGGCTGCGTTTATTGGTCGTGCTAGAACGGTTCCCCTACGTAATACAGGTGCAGCACTGTCACCAATGAATGCTTTCATGTTGATGCAAGGTTTGGAGACGTTGTCGCTACGCATGGAGCGACACACAGAGAATGCCTTGAAAGTAGCGGAATACCTCAAGCAACACGAGAAAGTCAGTTGGGTAAGTTACGCTGGCCTGCCTGATTCAGAATTCTATCCACTCGCTGAAAAGTACATGCAAGGTAAGCCATCGGCCATTCTATCTTTTGGTTTAAAAGACGGTTATGAAGCCGGTGTTCGCTTCTATGATGCACTGCAAATCTTCAAGCGCTTAGTTAACATTGGCGATGCGAAATCTCTCGCTTGTCACCCAGCTTCGACGACACACCGTCAACTAAGCGAAGCTGAACAGAAACAAGCCGGTGTATCACCGGAGATGATTCGCCTATCAGTAGGTATCGAGCACATTGACGATATCTTGGCTGACCTAGAGCAAGCACTGAGCGCTTAATGACGCTACAGCTAGCTCTAACACTGATCGTTAACTAACAGACATAAAAAAGCCCATCACAGGATGGGCTTCTTATTATCTATATCTTAGGTAAGCTGTCGATTACTCAACTGTTACCGCTTTCGCTAGGTTACGAGGTTGGTCAACGTCGGTACCTTTTATTAGTGCGACATGGTAAGACAGCAGCTGCATCGGTACTGTGTAGTAGATAGGCGCTGTTACTTCACTTACGTGAGGCATCTTGATGATCTTCATGTTCTCATCGCTTTCAAAGCCCGCATCTTCATCAGCGAATACGTAAAGTAGACCGCCACGAGCACGCACTTCTTCAACGTTCGATTTCAGCTTCTCTAGCAAGTCGTTGCTTGGTGCAATAACGACTACAGGCATATCTGCATCGATAAGAGCCAAAGGACCGTGCTTAAGCTCACCAGCTGCGTATGCTTCTGCGTGGATGTAAGAGATCTCTTTCAGTTTAAGAGACGCTTCCATCGCGATTGGGTAGAACTCACCACGACCCAAGAACAGTGTGTGATGCTTATCAGCAAAATCAGGTGCCAGTGCTTCAATTTCTTTATCGAACGCTAATGCTTTCTCGATATCAGCAGGCAGTTGGTGAAGTGCTTGAACGATTTCCGCTTCTTTTTCTTCATTGATACGACCTTGTAGACGACCAATTGACGTTACCATCATCAGCATCGCTGCTAGTTGAGTTGTGAAAGCTTTAGTAGAAGCAACACCGATCTCTGTTCCTGCGCGAGTCATGAAGGCAAAATCAGATTCACGAACCAGTGAAGAACCCGCAACGTTACAGATAGTCATTGCAGACATATAACCCTTCTCTTTTGCAAGACGAAGTGCAGCAAGCGTATCCGCCGTTTCACCAGATTGAGACAGAGTCACCAATAGGCTGTTCGGACGAACAACGAAATCACGGTAACGGAATTCAGAAGCAATCTCTACGTCACAGCTTACGCCAGCTAGAGATTCAAACCAGTAACGCGCTGCCATGCCTGAGTTGTAAGACGTACCACATGCGATGATCTGCACGTGTTCAACCTTGCTTAGGATCTCTTCAGCTTTAACGCCGATCGCGTTAGTGATAACCGAAGTGTCAGAGATACGGCCTTCCATTGTATTGATCAGCGCTGTTGGCTGCTCGAAGATCTCTTTCTGCATGAAGTGGCGGTATTGACCTTTGTCACCTGCGTCGTGTTCAGCGTTTGACTCAACGATTTCACGCTCAACACGCTCACCCGCTACATCAAATACCGTAACATCACGACGAGTTACCTCAGCAACATCACCTTCTTCTAGGTACATGAAGCGACGAGTTACGCTCAGTAGCGCCAGTTGATCAGAAGCAAGGAAGTTCTCGCCGACACCAAAACCGATAACGATCGGGCTACCAGAACGAGCTACAACGATACGGCTAGGATCTTTACGATCAACCGCAACCGTGCCGTACGCACCGTCTAATTGTTTTGCTGTTTTCTGTAGCGCTTCAACCAAAGAAGCTGAAGTGCGAAGTTCCCACTCAACTAAGTGAGCAATAACTTCTGTATCCGTTTGTGAAGTAAATACGTAACCACGCTCTTGCAGCATAGCGCGCAGTGCTTCGTGGTTTTCGATAATGCCATTGTGTACAACGGCAATATCACCAGACATGTGTGGGTGTGCGTTCGCTTCAGACGGCTCACCGTGTGTCGCCCAACGTGTATGAGCGATACCTGTACCACCAATCACTTGTTGCTCTTCTACTGCGTCAGCTAGCTCTTGTACTTTACCTAGGCGGCGTACACGAGTTAGGTTAGATTCAGTATCGACTACAGCGACACCAGCTGAATCGTAGCCACGGTATTCTAGACGACGAAGGCCTTCTACTAAAATTTCAGCTACATCACGCTGTGCTACTGCACCAACAATTCCACACATAGTTTCACTCCATCAATTTTGTTTTATTCCTATTGGCAGCAAGCAAAGGCCAAGTCTTCATTAAGATCAATTATAGGAAGGTAAATGCATAATACTTAAATTTGTTTTTACGCTGGATCGGTCAGGATCACTCGAACATCATGTGATTCGATACTTGCTTTGGATTCTTCGCCTAAGTCTGTATCGGTAATTAAGATGTCAATGTGTTCCCATGCCAGCTCTAAGTTCGGGATCTTTCGTCCCACCTTTTCCGACTCAACCATCACGATCACTTCTCGTGACACTTCAGCCATTACTTTGCTCAGGCCAACCAGTTCGTTAAACGTGGTTGTGCCTCTATCGAGGTCGATACCATCAGCCCCAATAAATAGTTGGTCAAAATCGTAAGCACGAAGTACCGACTCTGCAACTTTGCCTTGGAAAGAGTCCGAATGGGTATCCCAAGTGCCGCCAGTCATTAATAACGTCGGCTCGCTTTCAAGCTCATTAAGCGCATTAGCAACGTGCAATGAGTTGGTCATAACAACCAAGCCACGCTTAGCATTAAGCTGCTGAATTAGAGCACCGGTCGTACTGCCACTATCGATCACGATGCGGTTATGGTCGCGAATTAAATCTGCAGCGGCTTTTGCCAATGAAATCTTTCGAGTCGAAACTTGTTGACCCAGCTCTTCGTTGACAACCTCTTTCGGTAACGAAATCGCACCACCATAACGGCGTAAAAGCTGACCGTTTTTCTCTAAAGACGCCAAGTCCTTTCTAATAGTGACTTCTGAGGTTTCGAACTTAGCGGATAATTCATCAACACTAACCTCCCCTTTTTCATTCACTAGGTTAGAAATTGCATGTCTTCTGAGCTGGGTGTTTCGTTTCGACATTTAAAAAAGGCCATTAAGTTTCGATATGAAACATATTATAGTTACAACGAAACTATTTAGTCCATTTATTTTGATCCAAAAAATTAATAAATAGCGATAAAACCTTGTCCTAAGACAATTGTTAAGCAGTGATATTGAACTCATTAGGTGGTAGAATCCGCACCCGAAAAGAAAAAAAATTACAAAACTGACTGTTATTTTTTTGCAACCTACCCCCTATATAGTGGGGTAAGTCACAGAAAACCGATATTGAATCAAAATCTTTTAGTCATAAAATGACTAAAATTGATGAAAGACTTACAACTCTGAAGAACATATTGGAAGTCCCGCGCTTTTACACAACAGGCACAAAATGTTGATGTAGCGGACCAATCTTCAGAACTTAAATAAATTTCAAATTGTAACAATACTTACCGGAGAGTACCTTCCATGAAAAAGACCAAAATCGTATGTACGATTGGCCCTAAAACTGAATCTGTAGAGAAGCTAACTGAACTAGTAGATGCTGGCATGAACGTTATGCGTCTTAACTTCTCTCACGGTGATTTCGCAGAGCACGGCACTCGTATCGCGAACTTCCGTAAAGTAATGGAAAACAAAGGTGAGCAACTTGCTATCCTTCTAGATACTAAAGGTCCAGAAATCCGTACTATCAAACTTGAAGATGGTAACGACGTAGATCTAGTAGCTGGTCAAGAGTTCACTTTCACAACTGACGCAACAGTTGTTGGTAACAAAGACGTAGTAGCAGTAACTTACCTAGGTTTCGCTAAAGACCTAACAGCAGGTAACACTATCCTTGTTGATGACGGCCTAATCGAAATGGAAGTTATCGCAACAACAGAAACTGAAGTTAAGTGTAAAGTTCTTAACAACGGTGCTCTAGGCGAAAACAAAGGTGTTAACCTTCCTGGCGTTTCTGTTCAACTTCCTGCTCTTTCTGAGAAAGACAAAGCTGACCTTAAGTTTGGTTGTGAGCAAGGCGTAGATTTCGTTGCTGCTTCTTTCATCCGTAAAGAAGAAGACGTTAAAGAAATCCGTGAGCTTCTAAACGCTAACGGCGGCGAGAACATCCACATCATTTCTAAGATTGAAAACCAAGAAGGTGTAGATAACTTCGATTCAATCCTTGAAGCTTCTGACGGCATCATGGTTGCTCGTGGTGACCTAGGTGTTGAAATCCCAGCTGAAGAAGTAATCTTCGCTCAGAAGATGATGATCGAGAAGTGTAACCGTGCACGTAAGATGGTTATCACTGCAACTCAAATGCTTGACTCTATGATCAGCAACCCACGTCCAACTCGTGCTGAAGCGGGTGACGTTGCGAACGCAATCATGGATGGTACTGATGCAGTAATGCTTTCTGGTGAAACTGCTAAAGGTAAGTACCCAGTTGAAGCTGTTACTATCATGGCTCAAATCGCGAACCGTACTGATTCAGCTCTTAAAGCTGAGCTAGGTTCTCGTCTAGACAGCCCACGTCTACGCATCACTGAAGCAGTATGTAAAGGCGCCGTAGACACAGCAGAGAAGCTAGCTGCTCCTCTAATCGTTGTTGCAACTGAAGGCGGTAAATCTGCACGTTCAGTACGTAAGTACTTCCCAACTGCAAACATCCTAGCTCTAACAACTAACGAAAAGACAGCTGCACAGCTAGTTCTTACTAAAGGTGTTAAGCCAGTTCTTGTTGACTCTATCGAGAACACAGACGCGTTCTACATCAACGGTAAAGAAATCGCTCTACAATCTGGCCTAGGTAACAAAGGCGACATCGTAGTTATGGTTTCTGGTGCTCTAGTAGCTTCTGGTACTACAAACACGGCATCTGTTCACGTTCTATAAGAATGAACCGATTCGCATAAAATATAAAAGAGGGCTTCGGCCCTCTTTTTTTATGAAACAAAATCTTGCCTAACTTTTCAGTACGCTGTATTATCAATCACAATAGAACTACGTACTGTTAACCTCCAACTGACTCTTTCTAAGAGACGGATTAGCAGACTAGAAATCATATATAGATGAGGTTTGTAATGTCTAGTCCTACGCTCACTGACAAAGTATCAAAGATGATTCGCCAAGATATTCTTAATGGTGAGTTAACCCCAGGCCAAAAGCTTGTTGTTGCTGATCTAAAAGCACGCTACAACGTTGGCGCATCCCCTATTCGCGAAGCCTTGGTACAGTTATCTTGGAGCAAATACGTAAAGCTAGAGCCACAAAAAGGCTGCTGGGTATCTCCTGTATCAAAGAAAGAACTGAATGACCTATACGAAAGCCTTCGTGTTGTATCATCGGTTCTGCTTAAAAAAGCGATTGCAGCAGGTGATGAGAGCTGGGAACTGGATGTACTAACGTCTTACCATAAACTATCGCGAGTACAGTACGTATCTGAAGAGTTTGACTGTGTAGAATGGGAAGAGCGCCACCAGCAATTCCATGTCGCACTGCTTGAAGGTGCAGATTCAGAGAACATGTTTAAGTTCTTTGATGACCTAATTAACCAAGTGAAACGTTACCGCTTCCTCGCTATGTCTGCAGAAAGCGCATCAGATGATCTGTTCAATATTGATGAACACGAAATGATCATGAAACTAGTACTCTCTAAGAATGTAGAACAAGCGACTGAACTGCTTGATCAACACCTGCTAGGTTCAATGAAACGAATTGAAGAAGTTATCGAAGCGGCATAACGCTAAAGTAGCTTCTAACCAAATAAAAACGGAGCCCAATGGCTCCGTTTTTTGTTTCCAGTATTACGACTGAACTACCACCCAAAAAACTCTTTGTGATGAGTATTGAGTAGCACAACCATAGGTAAAAAATACAAAGCACTCAATTGAAAGCCAAGAATGGCTAATGTGCCTATGGTTAACCTCACTAAAAAATCGACAAACATACCACGCCTCTTTTAACCAGACTGTATGATCCCCAAACTCTTGCTCCAGCTAACCTAATTCTACTGCTGCCTTTCAAACCATTGAAAAGGCTAGCTAATCAGTTGAATTAAGTTAACGGTGTCATCCTTTTACATCTGGTAAACACTCTATTTATTACACCGTTAAGCACGATGTAATCTGAAGCAAGGTAGTTTACTTATTGTTCATTTTAGCTCAAATTTCCACCAGCATTAGACTTTAGTCTAACTGTATAGATTTTGTGACATAGGTCGCTCAAAAGTGAGATTCCTATAAAAAGGGGGAGAGATAAAGTGAGTCGGGGCCAGCTTGAAGAGGTGAAGCAAAGAGAAGACAGGACTAGATAGAAGCGAACCTAAGCGACATCATCGTAGCTAGGACACATAGAGACCGTATTACGACCAGACGATTTAGATTCGTAAAGCGCAACATCGGCACACTTGTATGAGCGAGTACTGTTACTTGTTAAATCAGTAAAGCCAACACTCACCGTTACCTTAGTTCCGGCTGCCAGTTCAATCTCTATTCGCAAGCGATCCAATACGCGCTTTGCTTCTGGCAGAGACGTGTGTGGCATCAAGAGTGCAAACTCTTCTCCTCCGACACGTGCAACAAAGTCCGTCCCACGAAGGCTATCTTGCAGAAGTTTAGCAACACCAGCGATCACACGGTCACCTTCGTCGTGGCCAAGCTCATCATTGATTCGCTTGAAGTTATCGATGTCCACCAAGGCTAAGCAGGTGGTCGCTTCGATCGGGTAACGCTCAACTAAGCGAGAATAGTAGGCCAGCTGCTCTTCGAATTTTCGTCGGTTCCAGAGATTACTCAAAGAGTCACGTTCACTTAAAATCCTCAAACGTACCTCAAGCTCCTTCCTTACGGAAATATCAACCAACGAGGTGATGTAGTAACTGACTTTGCCTGAATTGTTTTTGACCGCATGCACTCGCATGATCGCAGTAAAAGGAATACGCAGCTTGTTCTTACACTGAACCTCCCCTTCCCATACTTCTTCTTGCTCTAAATGACTCCAAATAGCCGAGCTTGAGAGCACTTGGTCGGTATTCTCAAGCAGCAACTGCAATGCATTTTGACCGATCACCTGTTTTTTGCAGTACCCAGTCATGTTCTCAAATTCGTTGTTGATCATCATTGTGCGGTGCTGCTTGTCAGAGATCATCACTGCCGACATACCATTCAATGCGGCTCGTGCCAATTTACTCTCTAGGCTTCGGCGTCGGCAGTGCGTCACCAGGTAAGCAAACGGGAAAGCGAATATCAGCACCGTAATCAGAACAATGATCTCTTCATGGGCCAAATCATCTAGATCACGCTCAGCCCGATCCATCAGTTGCTTTTGATTAAGTTGAATCAGTAAATGGACCTTTTGACTGTTCGCGAGCATAACCGTGTTAAAGGCAAACAAATTACCATCTTCAAAAACGTATCCCACCTGATCATTGGAGATCGCATCCCACGTCTTCGGCGCGATATTTTTCAGGTTATAGCCTTTTCTTTCAGGAATAGAGTCTCCGAACAACTTACCGCTGTTGTTACTCGCGATGAAGTAACCCGCGTCATTGAGAACTTCTGCTCTAAGATCGTTATCTGGTGAAAAGCTCAGACGCGACGATAAGCCCCATACATCAAGATTGATGACGAGGTAGCCTACTCTTTCGTCAGGGGTTTCTACTGGGGTAAAGACACGGATTACCGGCGAATAAGGGAAGGTGACTTCACCATGCTCAGTTTCAAGCTCAATACCCCAACCGCCAATCTGTTCGGCTTCTAGTTTTTGAGCGTATTGGAAGTAGTTAGAATCCGACCTATCTTGCAGCTGTTGAGGAAACGTCACTCTACCGGTATCAGAGGAGTAGTTAACACGCACCAATTCTTTGCCAGTGACATCTAACAGATGGATTTGTGTATACCACTTCTGGTTCACGAGAACAGATTGCCAGACCTCTTCAAGTAGATGTTTGGTTTGGTCTGAGGGAGAGGAAGCAAAGTTAACCAAGCTCTGGCTATGACTGAGTAGCTCCATGACCGAGACTAACTGAGTCTTGAGAAGATCATAATCTCGCTTGGCATACACTAACTGATGAACGGCTTGCTTAGCTGAGTAGTCAAAGCTCTGCTGTTTTACTTCTTTGTAGCGCTGCAAATAATACAGACATACTGCAGAAGACAATATGATAGAGATAATCAGCAATGTAATTATTGATTTTTTATTTCGCATTGCTAACTCAGATGAATGGAAGTGCAGCGCGGGATTATAGCACTCTAAAAAATTAACAAAATAAAAGCCGCTTAAAAAAGCGGCTTTAAAGTTATTTTTTAAAGACTTATCGTCTAGGCTTTCAACGCACGTTCGCCTCGTGCGATGCCAACAACACCACTTCGAGCTACTTCAAGCACTTCCGTCACTTCAGACAGCGCCTGAATGAAGGCATCCAGTTTCTCGCTAGTACCCGCCATTTGAACCGTATATTGAGAAGCCGTAACATCAACGATCTGACCACGGAAGATATCCGCTGTGCGCTTCACTTCCGCACGAGCAAAGCCGCTCGCACGTACTTTTACCATCAACAGCTCACGTTCAATGTGTTCAAGTTCAGACACTTCTTGTACTTTAAGTACGTCGATTAGCTTATGCAGTTGTTTCTGAATCTGCTCAAGCTGCATTTCGCTCGAGTTAGTAGTGACGTTCAAACGAGACAGCGTCGGATCATCGGTTGGAGATACGTTCAAAGACTCGATGTTGTAGCCACGCTGAGAAAACAAGCCAACCACACGAGAAAGCGCACCAGGTTGGTTTTCTATTAGTAGTGAAATAATGTGTCTCATATTATGTTCTCTCCGTTTTGCTTAGCCACATGTTATCCATACCCTCGCCTTTGATCTGCATTGGGTATACGTGCTCGGTGTCATCCACACTAATATCGACAAATACCAAACGGTCTTTCATCGCCAGTGCTTTTTCCAAACCTGATTCCAATTCATCCGGAGATGAAATGCGCATACCAACGTGGCCATAAGCCTCAGCGATAGCAGCAAAATCAGGAACAGAGTCCATATATGAGTTAGAGTAACGGCCTTGATAAACAATGTCTTGCCACTGTTTTACCATGCCTAGGAAACGGTTGTTAAGGTTAATAATCTTAACCGGGATATTGTATTGCAGCGCAGTCGACAGCTCTTGGATATTCATTTGAATGCTGCCGTCACCGGTTACCACAACCACCTCTTCATCTGGCTTAGCAAACTTAACGCCCATACCAGCAGGCAGGCCAAAGCCCATCGTGCCTAGACCACCAGAGTTAATCCAACGACGTGGCTTGTTAAACGGGTAGTATAAAGCAGCAAACATTTGGTGTTGACCTACGTCAGAAGCAACATAGGCATCGCCATTGGTTACTTTATGCAGTGTTTCAATTACTTGCTGTGGTTTGATGCGCTCAGACGATTTCTCGTAAGCTAGGCAGTCACGCTCTTGCCACTGCTTGATTTCACTCCACCAGCTTTCAATCGCTTCTGCATCGTTAGTGCCGCCTTGCTCAACGAGCAAGTTCACCATGCTCTCTAGAACCTTTTCAGCAGAACCTACAATCGGTAGATCCACTTTTACGTTCTTAGAGATCGAAGATGGGTCGATATCAATGTGCATGATCTTCGCATCAGGGCAGTACTTATCTAGGTTATTAGTCGTTCGATCATCGAAACGTACGCCAATACCAAAGATCAAATCCGCATTGTGCATCGCCATATTGGCTTCATATAAACCATGCATGCCTAACATGCCCAAAGAGTTCTTATGGGTGCCAGGGAAAGCGCCAAGCCCCATTAGGGTGCTTACCACAGGTAAATTCAGTGCCTCTGCTAATTTTAACAGCGGCTTATCTGCCTCAGAAATAACCGCACCACCACCGACATAAAGTACCGGCTTCTTCGCTTCAAGAAGGGCTTTTAGCGCCTTTTTGATCTGACCTTTATGACCCGTAACCGTTGGGTTATACGAACGCATTTTGAGCGTTTCTGGGTATTCATAAGGAAGCTTGATTTGTGGGTTTAAGATATCTTTCGGCAGATCAATAACCACAGGACCGGGACGCCCTGTCGTTGAAATATAGAATGCTTTTTTAACGACTTCAGGGATATCTTCCGCTTTCTTAACTAAGAAGCTGTGTTTAACGATCGGGCGTGATACACCCACGATGTCACACTCTTGGAAGGCGTCATTACCAATGAGGTTATTTGGTACGTTACCAGAAATAACAATCATTGGGATTGAGTCCATGTAGGCGGTTGCAATACCAGTAACGGTATTGGTCGCACCTGGACCAGAACACACAAGTACTACACCCGGTTTACCGGTAGAACGAGTATAGCCATCTGCCATGTGGGTAGCGGCTTGTTCGTGTCGCACTAATACGTGTTTAATTTCAGCAGTTTTAGCATGCAACGCATCGTAGATATCAAGTACAGAACCACCTGGGTAACCAAAGATTTGTTCTACACCCTCTTCAATTAGAGACTGCACCACCATCTCAGCGCCGGATAACATTTCAGCGCCGGATGACATGGCTGTTTCAGGTTTTGTTGTCATATTGCTCTCCTCACCAGTTTCCAATCATATTTGGTGAACATGTTGGGCTGGTTTTTCATAGTCTAGGGCTTATTCGTAGCCTAATTCGAAATACTTCCACTTTTTCGGCTATGGCTGTCTGTCGTGATAACAACAAACAGTAATACGAAACAACTTTAACGCTTTATTATCATCTGGTCTAACACCTGTTATTCGGCAACTGTGCCAAAAAACCAACTATTAGCTCAAAGCATTAAATAAAACCCAACTCAGCCCCCCACGCCAGGTTTAAACACTAGTTAGCGAACAAAAAAAAGCACTTAATATTTTAATATATCGCTATTTATCGATAAACCGCGAGCTTGCTGGTGTGCGCTTTCGCACATTGTGCTGTGTCATTAGATACAAAAAATCCCCCTAAAAATGCAATCACATTCGTAGGGGGATTTTTAAACAACTGAAAATTTATCTAAGCAGAAAACTACTTATCTTTAGGCTTTTCGTTGTACATTTCTTCGATTTCGTCTTGATACTTATCGTTGATAACTTTACGACGCAATTTTTGAGTTGGTGTCAGTTCACCATCATCCATAGAAAATGCTTTTGGTAGCAGTTTGAATTTCTTCACTTGCTCAAACTTAGCCAGTTCTTGCTGTAGGTCATTCACACGCTTTTCTAGCATCTCGACGATTTGGTGGTGCTTAACCAGTTCAACGCGATCGTGATACTTGATATTAAGCTCTTTGGCGTACTCTTCTAGCGAGTCATAACAAGGAACAATCAGCGCAGAAACGAATTTGCGCGTATCAGCGATAACAGCAATCTGTTCGATAAAGTGATCTTTACCAATCGCGCCTTCAACCACTTGCGGTGCAATATACTTACCACCAGAGGTTTTCATCAGCTCTTTGATACGATCAGTAATGAACAGGTTACCATTTTCATCAAAATGACCCGCATCACCGGTTTTCAAGAAACCGTGCTCATCGAATGTCTTTGCGGTCTCTTCTGGCATCTTGTAGTAACCGCGCATCACCATTGGACCACGAACAAGAATCTCGTCCTTAGCACCAATTTTTACTTCTGCGCCCGGCATCGACATACCAATCGAATCTGGGTTAAAACAGCGGTCATCCCAACAAGATACTGTTGCTGTAGTTTCTGTCATACCGTAGCCAAGTTTTACGTTGATGCCGATAGCATGGAAGAAGCGACCAATCGTCTCATCAAGCTTCGCGCCACCACATGGCATGAAGTTGATGTTACCGCCGAGTAGAGCACGCAGTTTAGATAGCACAAGCTTATCAGCTAGCGCATGGCTCTTCTTCAGCATCAACGATGGAGTACGACCTTCTTGGTGACAAACTGAAAGCTTTGCTCCCATGTTCACCGCCCAAGTAAATAGCACTTTACGAATAAATGGTGCTTTAGATACCTTCTCGTGAATCGCAGAGAAGATCTTCTCGTAGAAGCGTGGAACCGCACACATTACAGTAGGTTTCACATCACTTAGCGCATCACGCACTTGCATCGTATCTTGCAGGTAGCAGTTGGTTGCGCCTTTATAAAGAACGTAGAACGTCCAAGCACGCTCAAATACGTGTGATAACGGTAGGAAACACAATGAGACATCGTCTTTGCTCAGGCTAAGGCGCTCATCGTGGCCTTCTAACTGGTAGCCAATGTTGGTGTAATCAAGCATTACGCCTTTTGGCTGACCTGTGGTACCAGAGGTATAGATAAGAGTCAGCAGGTCGTCCATGCTTGCATCAGCAAGACGCACGTCAAGTTCAGCTTGTTGTGCTTCAACGCCGCGCGCCATGAAATCAGCCCAAGATACCGCAAAGCTATGGCCTTGAAGATCGATATCATCAGACATCGCGACAACCACTTCTAGCTGTTCACACTCTTCGAATAGGCTCACCGCCGCGTCAAATTGAACTTGCTCACCAACGAATAAGATCTTCACATCCGCATTTTGGATGATGTAAGACGACTGTGCTGCTGTGTTGGTTGGATAAATCGGCACAGTCACAAGACGAGCTTGTAAAGATGCAAAATCTGCCACGGTCCATTGAGGCATATTATTTGAATAGATACCGATCTTATCTTGAACTCTCAGTCCCTGAGCCAACAGTGCTAATGAAAGCGTATCGATTTGTTGTCCAAACTGCTCCCAGCTAATACCTTGCCATACATTGTCTACTTTGTGCTTCAAAGCTGTACGGTTGCCGCCTTGGGCAATTTGGTCACGAAGTCTTTTTACGATATGAAAATCTAAATTGGCCATCTCTTTACCTTTGGCTTACACCTGTAAGCTTTTTTGAGCGCACAAGTGTACCTCTGATCATGAAAAAGGCAACTGATGAAGCTCAAAGTTATCAGTAATAGTACGTCTCACGCTAAGTTTTCTACCTACTAAAATAGCGCGCATAAAAAAGCCCTAAGCCAGTCTCCTAGCTTAGGGCTTATAAATCATAGGGATTAGTGTCTAGTTAAGTGCCACTACTTCGCCACAGATCATCATTAACTGATCTCGTAACCAAATGTGTCCTTTATCCTTTTCACTTGATTCGTGCCAGCTTAGGAAGCCAGAAATCGCCGCATTATCGAATGGGAAATCTAGAATCTGAAGCTGCTCTTTGTTTGCTGCATGTTCTACCATCCAACGAGGAGCAATTGTTACTAGTTCAGATTGGCCTACAACGTAAAGAACGTTGCTCAAGCTCGTACCTTCGTAGAAAGGCGTGCAATCTAGGTCACGGTAAGCTTGCTCAGAGAAGCTACGTTGACCGTGGATACGAGACAATTTCGCGTGCTTTTCATTAAGCAGCTCTGCCGCAGAAACTTCACCGTTGATACGTGGGTGAGAAGCAGAAGCAACCACAACTAATTCGTCTTGGAAGATTTCAGTGCTTGAGAAGCCTTGCTCATCAAAACGAGCGTAATCAATAACGAAGTCGATTTCTTGGTAGCGCATACGCTCAGAAAGTTGACGATCGAATTCAGCATCCATGTGCAGTTTAACGCTAGGTGCTTGCTCGTTGATAGTCGACATAATCTTAGGTGCAAAACGCATGTCACAAGGGCTGCAAATCGCAAGCTTGAACAGGCGAGAAGAAGACTCTGGAGAGAACACAGAACTTGGTAATTCGTTGCGTACTAATTGTAGCGCTTGGCGGATAGGACCAAACAACTGACGTGCACGTTGAGTCGGTTGAATACCACGACCTTGGCGCATGAATAGTTCGTCGTTAAACATCACTTTTAGACGAGCAACAGCGTTACTTACAGCAGGCTGAGACATACCCAGATTGTGAGCTGCACGTGTAATGTTTTGCTCTTGCATAACTGCATCAAATACAGTCAAAAGATTTAAGTCGACTCCACGAAGTGTGCTTTCCATTCTGTAGCTTGCAATAGCACTCATTGCGTCTTTCTTATCTAACATTCAAGTTGCCTCTTGTCGGTTCGACAGCGTTAAATTGGTAATGGTATGAGAATAGATAACCACTAATTCTTATATTTATCAGACCGATGTTTTTCGGATTGACATTACTATTAACCAATGCATCTCGAGCTACCAACAAGATTGATAAAGAATAATTTTATTTTACCTTAATGATTAAACAACATCTAAAAATCAATTATTTATAGAGTTATAAAAAAACATAAAATGCGTCACTTATGAGTTTAATTTCGACTTATTTAGCTGTTCTATCGTTTGGTTACATTTGTTACAATTTATTGAACTCGTGAATTGTTCAACCGGTCAATTCAGAAATAGCACTTATGAGTTAGGTGAGCGATGCATAACTTGGAAAGTCGACCTTGTCCCAAAGTTGCTTTCTTAAATCATCTTGATTAGACCAATTCCCTGCTAATACCCACTCAACGAGTGCACTTGCCACGTCTGGATAGGTGACCACTTCGGCCTGTTTTTCACTGAGCCAAGCGCGCAAGATAGCCGCATCTAAAAACGTCATGGTTTGAGCTAACCCAAGGGCCTCTAGCGTCGCCACATTGCTCTGTTGTTCGAACTGTCCTTCGAGTGGTTTGAGAAGCAATTTCTTCCCCAAAGTTAGGGCTTCAGATGGCAATTCAAAGCCGCCATTTGCGACCACACCAGAGCACTGATTGAGGTCGAATTGAAAGCCCGCATGACTCAGTGGTTTGAACTCAATATTTTCAACTCGGCTATGCTCAATCACATCCGGGTGGTAACAGACAAAGTTTTGCGAAATGAACTTCATCAGCAGCTCTGAGATCGACTCAAGATCCTCAAATGGCAAATAGACCAACGTAAAGTCTTGTGTTGTTTTTATTTGTTGCTCACCAACCAGCGTGTGAACGATAGGCGGCAAAATCGGCTGTTCAAAGTGATACCAGTGCAAGCCAATAGAGTGCTCGGTTGGGGCGAAATGTTGAATCACTGAATGTTCAATCCAGTTGCCCCCTTCTTTGGGTACATCATAACGAAACGCATTCTGGTGGCTTATCCCAATGCATGGCACACCTTGTCTCTTAGCCGCCCATGCAGTGACAGGCTCAAAATCATTAATCACTAAGTCATAAGGCGTAAGATCGATCTGGTTAATCTCACGGAGAAATCGCCAGATGTTGTTCTTCATGAATGTTTTGCCGTATTTAACCTGCCCCTGCTCGCTGTAAAAAGTTAAGCCGCTGCGGGTCTGATAGTTGCCAAACGCTTCCATCGAAAAGTATTTGCTCTCATCTCGCCCAGAGAACAGAAAATCGACATCAATATTTTGCTGACGAAAAGCGACGGCCATTGCTCTCGCTCGAGCGATGTGCCCATTTCCTGTGCCTTGTACGCCATATAAAATTTTCATGCATGTTCCTTTAAATTTACCACTTAAGCTCGGCAGTGGTTGCCAACAAAATAATTACAGGATGAAGCTGATAGCGAGGCTGGTACAAGCGATGCCCAAGGCTGCGCCAATCAGTACGTCCGTTAAAAAGTGCACACCGAGCAGGATTCGAGAGCCTGCAATCGCAGTTGCCCACACCAAGCTAAAGAGGTACAAGCTCGGATAGAAATGCCCGATTAGGGTCGCCATAACAAAAGCAGCAGCGGAATGCCCTGAAGGCAGACTGTATTTATCGGATGGCACAATATGAGAGTGAAGTAGTGAAGAGAATTCAGCTGGTCGACGGCGCTTGAGGGTATTTTTAGCAAACCAGTAAATAGGCAGTTCGATTGCGAAGGCGGTTAAGCCCACCAAAAGAAAGTCTCGACCGGTGTTGCTATCGACCAGCAGTGCAATCAAGGCAATCAAAACATAAAGGTGTCCATCTCCAGTATGAGACACCGCTTTACTGAGCGTTGCATGTTGCCCGCCATAGCGGTTGTTTAAACAGAAAACAGAAAATGCCACATCCCAGCGGACAATAGGTTCGATAGTACGCATACGATCTCCTTAACAATCCTTATTCAGTTAAGGCTCAAGTTATGCCCAACAAATGACAGTTAAGTGACGTTTTGAATGAACTAAAATGAAATTTCCCATGCTTGATAGACAGGTCAATGGATCAAGTCAGGATGGCGATAGAAGCGACCGATAAAAATAAAGCGACCCAAGGCCGCTTTATTCTTCTATGTTTTCAATTCTTTATATAAGCAAGCAAACGCTACTTCTATCGTGTCAATGGTTATAGCGTTCGCTAATGATAATAGAGCTCGCAAATAATTAAACGCTAAAGGCTATAGGGCTAATGGCTCGTGCTTTTTCACCAAACCGAAATCCGCCAATATCGCGTAGGCCGCTGGGATCATAAACAATACTAATAAGGTCGAGGCAAATATGCCGAATACGATCGAAATAACCAGTGGCTGGATAACCTGAGCCTGTAAGCTGGTTTCCGTCAACAGCGGTAGCAAACCTGCCGCAGTCGTCATTGAGGTCAAGAATACCGCTCGGAAACGCTCGCGACTGGCTTTCACCACCGAGTCATGCACGCTATCTCCCTCATCGACATGGTGACGAATGTACTGCACCAACAAGATGGAATCATTAACCACAATTCCGGCAAGCGACACAAAGCCCATCATGCTTGGCATACTCAAAGAATGGCCAAGTATCCAGTGACCAACGACCACCCCAATAAAAGCGAGTGGAATCGCTAACATCACGACCACAGGCTCTAAATAGCTTCTGAACTGATAGCTAAGAATCGCAAACACGCCGAATAAGCCGAGCAAGAATCCTTTGCCCATCGAAGCGCCAGTCTTGGCTGCATCCTTGGCCTCCCCTTCGAAATCAAAGCGTAAACCCGGGTACTTCTGAATAAGTTTGGCGGCTTCATCTTTTTGGAACTGAGCCAAAATCGCGGATGAACTCGCTTTCTTATTATCAATATCACCAAAAATACTGATGGTTCTCAGCCCATCAATACGCTGAATTCGCACGTAGTTACGCTGGAAATCTAATGTCGCCAACGTTGCTAGCGGGATCTGACTGCCATCTGCGGTAATGATTGGGAAGTTAGCTAGCTGCTGTATGTCGCCCGCTTGCTCCTTATCAAGACGCACTTCAATCGAGATATTTTCAACGCCGATTTGAATCTCATCCGCCGTTTGCCCAAAGAAAGCCGCACGCAATTGGGAAGCAATCATCTGCCCATTCACATTGTAGGTTTCGGCTCCAGGGCGCAGCTTCACCAAGATCTCTTCTTTACCCATGCGCATATCATCAAGCACGCCATGCACCCCATCGAACTGATTAAGGTACTCCTGAATATCCAAAGAAGCGGATTTCAATGCGCTCAGGTCATCGTGTTTGGCGCGAATTTCAATAGCACGACCGCCCGGCCCCATAGTAGGTTGCTTGAACACCAATGAAATAGGATCCGCCAAGTCACCGATATCCTCTCGCCATGCATCAATGAAATCATCGATAACCGTGTTACGGCTCTCTGCTCCACGCAGATCTAAACGCACTGTGGCTAAGTGTGGGCCTGATTCATTGGCATCGGCGTTGGCATTGAATTGGCTGGTGATATGCTCGACCAGTGTATTGCCTTCTTCAACCTCTTCGCTCCATTGTTTGTTCAAGCGCTCAGCCGACGCGACAATTTTGTCGACCACTTTCTCGGTTTGAGACAGTGATGCGCCCGGCGGAAGAATGATTCGCGCTTCGGCAATATCACCATCCAGCTCAGGGAAAGGTTGAAACTTAACAACCCCGCCAGCAATCAAGGCTACTGAAAGCAACAATAGCGTAATCACTCCGCCCATAAAGGCGTAGCGGAACGTCACGACTTTCTCAACCATGTTCATCAAAGTGGTATTACGGAAGTTCTCAAACTTCTCAAGCAACACCACTTTGAAGCGCAGCGCTGGCTTATCGTTTTTTTCTTTATGCAGCGAGTGAGACAGGTGATTAGGCAGAATTAGGAAGGCTTCGATTAAGCTCAACGACAGCACCAAAATCAATACTTGAGGAACGGCCTTAAGCACCGCGCCCATCTCGCCATCTAGGAACAGTAAGCTACCGAAAATACACACCGTGGTTAAGAAAGAAGACAACACTCCGGGAAACACTTTCTTAACGCCGTTGTACACCGCATCATCAACGTTTTGCCCCCGATCTAAATGGGACGCTATCGATTCGGCAATCACGATGGCGTCATCCATCATGATACCAATCGCCATTAATAAGCCGACCAGCGACATAATGTTAATCGATAAACCAAGATTGGCCATTAAAAACAAACCACCAAGGAAGGCTACCGGCAACCCCGCCGCTACCCAAAACGAATAACGTAAGCTGAAGAACAACCACATGGTGGCGAACACCAGCACAATACCTTGCCAGCCATTACGCGCCATCATGGTTAAACGATCCCAAAGTACAGATGAGAGATCGTTGGTCATTTGTAGTGTCACGCCATCAGGAGCAATCGCGCTTTGATCTTCAACGAATCGTGTTACGTTCTCT
This sequence comes from Vibrio sp. 10N.286.51.B11, assembly GCF_041469245.1. Lineage (NCBI taxonomy): Bacteria > Pseudomonadati > Pseudomonadota > Gammaproteobacteria > Vibrionales > Vibrionaceae > Vibrio > Vibrio sp. 10N.286.51.B11. Next base: position 127,276 of record NZ_JBFRKI010000026.1, read on the forward strand.
TTGATTCGCAGCGCATCGTCTTCTTTGTTCTTACTGATCTTAAGCAGCGCTGAAGGCTTGCCATCAAATAGCACCTTTTGCTCATCAAGCTCAAAGCGGTCGGTTATTTTGGCTATGTCTCTCAAACGAATCACCGAGCCATTAGGCGCAGATCCAACCACGATGCTTTCCAGCTCAACAGGCGTAACTCGTCTCTCGTCGAAACGAATCAGAAAGTTTTTGTCTGGTGTTTCAACGTTACCACTCGGCAGTTTTACATTCTGTCGACCAATTTGATCCGCGATATCACCGACACTCAAACCCAACTGACGAATAGCTTGGGTATCCAGTTCCACTCGATATTGATGATCCGAGAAGCCGCTAACCTCGACCAAAGAGACATCGTAATCAAGCTTCATGGTGCGCTTAAGATCTTCCGCGTAGGCCTTAAGTTCTGGCCACGACGTTTCGGCTGTTATAGCGATATCGACAACCGGTTCATTCCAATCTAGCTCTTGAACAACAGGCGATTCAATCTCAGTTGGGAAATCATTGATCGAGTTGATCTGGGTTTGCACATCCACCAGCATTCGGCCGATGTCCGCTTTTTCATTTAACTTTAGAATTAAACGAGCGCTGCCTTCGATGGCTTCACACTGAGTTTCTTCAATGTTGGCTAAGCCGTCTACTGCATCTTCCATTCGCACACACAAGCTCTCTTCCACTTCTTTTGGAGAGGCGCCGGGATAAACAATCGCAGCCATAATGTAAGGCGGATCGTAAGCTGGGAAGGTTTCACGTTTGATGGTTGATAGTGAGCTTATACCCAAGATCAACAACCCAAGCATCAACAAGTTTGCTGCTGTTGGGTGCCGAGAGAAAAACTTGATCATGACGCACTCTCCTGAGTATCTGATTCAAGCTCAGCCTCTTCAGAGTTGGACTCTCTCAGTAACATGCCTTCTATTGCTGGCAGGACATCATTGAGAACCAGTTTATCTCCAGTTTGTAGCTCTCCACTCACAACCACTTGATTGTCTCTGCGATAAAGCACTTCAACATTGACCACTTGCAAACGCTGGTTGTCATCCATCAGGTAAACCTTATCACCATGCAGTGCTCGCTCTGGAACCACCCAACTTAGATTGGCGACACCCTCAATCTCAGCTTTGACAAACATACCGTTAACCAAAGGCGTCGCGCTGTCTGGTTGCAATTGTGAGTAATCTTGAGCGATCTCGAGAATAATCCCCGCCGTCGCTTGGTTTTCATCAACTGTTTCGCTGATTCTTGCCACCTTCGCTGGCCAACTGAGGTTCAGGTTGCCGCTGTTAAGTTGAATGCTTGCTTTGATTGGCGCTTCATAAGGATTAGGGATTCCTGCAGCATCGCGAGGAAATTGGTTAAAGCTGGAGGCTAAAGTTTGCATATCGTGAATAGAAAGTTGCGCCTCTACTTCCATGACATTAATCCCGTGAGCAATAAACATCTCCTGCTGAAGGTTTACTACTTGATTTTGTTCGATATCAACCTGAGCAATTCGCATCGCTCTTGGCAAAGTGATCGTGGTCTTATCGAGAGAGCGCTGCGCCTCTTTTACCTTAGACACGTTGACCTTAATCACCGCTTCCGCAACACGCTTTTCATCTGGCATCAACGCGATTTGGTTCGCGATATCTAATACCAACTTCTGCTGAGACAATGCGCTTTGTTGTTGCAGGTCGACATCCGATTGAGAGGTGAGCCCTTTCTTACGCAGATCCTGTTTACGTTGTAGCTCTTTATTGCTGATCACCAAACGATTCTTTTCGATCTTAAGAGTCTGATTAAGGTTGTCTTCTTCTTGATTCAATTTCGCTAATGAGGTTTGGCTTGATTTTAGATCCGCCTCTGCTTGTATCAGTTTCAATTCGTAATCCAATGGATCAACCTTGAGCACGACCGTTCCTGCAGGGATCACCTGGCCTTTTTCAAGATCTGGATGTCGATACACGATCTGTCCTGTCACCTCAGCAATCGCTTTCCATTCAACTTTAGGCACCACTTTGCCAAAGCCGACCGCTAACGGCGCTATCAGTTGTTGTTCTAGGCTCACAGTATCAACTAAGCGAGCCCTATCACCCGCAGGTTTGGTTGGAAGATCCGGCTTCAAGTTAATCGCGGCGACAAGGCCAATCACACCAACCGCAAGTGCTGGAAAGAAGAGTAGTTTTTTATTTATTTTCATTATCTTTGGTCCTGCACGGAAGAAGGGCTCGGTGCGTTAATAAAGCCTTCAGTCATCAATTGAATGTTGTGTTCGATTAAACGATTAAGAAATTCTTCATTAATCTCAATCCCATGAATTGCCAATAAAGGCGGCGGAGCGATGAAAGGAAACACCATCAAGCTTACATACGAAATACGGCACAATTTTGGATCCATGTTCTGTTTTAAGATGCCTTGTTCAACCAACTTTTCAAAAATGACATCTTGGGCTGGCTTTGCAACATCGAGGAAAACCTTTTCGAGCAACTCTCTTTGCACTTCAGAGGGAGGCATATTCATCACTTGGGCTATCAAGCGAGGAAACTTCGGCACTTTGACCATCTCTTTGTAGTAAGTCCGCATTAAATCAAGAAAGTTCTCATGACTGCTTTCATCAACGAGTCTCTGCATTTGTAATTGCATAGGGCGTAATGTTTCACGCAGCATCGCCTCAAACAATCCGGCTTTACTGCCAAAGTAATAGCGAATCATCGCAATATTCACACCCGCTCGCTCAGCAACTAAGCGAGTCGATACCTTGTCGTACGGTTGAACCACGAACAGATCTCGAGCGTGCTCAATGAGTAACTGCCGTACATCTAGATTCTGTTGAGGTCGCCCTGCTTTACGCGCTGCCATCACTGAGACCTATCCCTATAATTAATCACACGATTAATTATAGGGATAAATCGACATGGTTGTAGAAGATTAATTACTCACTATTTAATCAAATGATTAATTAATTTAGCCACCCTTTTAATTTTATTGGTGAATCGTTCCATCAAAAAGATTTACTACAAAGTTTTAACCTACACATCAGCCAAACGATAAACTAACCGCCCAGTACAAAACACTCAATCAGCTGATAACACCAGCAAACAACACGCAAGCAGCACAAACCAAAAAAAAACACCGCCAAAGCACGCTGATATTGGATTTTCTTGTTTGACGCTCAGAATAAATTGCGGTAAATATGGTGTTAACAGTTTATTTACGGATATTTGTGTAATGATTTTTTCTTCTTCTCGACTGCTGAAACTTCTCCTTATCGTGAACCAATCGCGCGGGTAAGTTGTGGGTCAAGAACTACACAAATATTAAAACCCGCGCTGAGCGGGTTTTTTTGTAACTGGCACTTTTAAAAGAACATCATTCTTAATAATAATTTGGATAGCAATCGATTCATTATCGATATAAGGAAGCACCCATGAACGATCAAGTGATAATTTTTGACACGACCTTACGTGATGGCGAGCAAGCGTTGGCTGCAAGCTTAACGGTAAAAGAGAAATTACAGATCGCTTATGCACTTGAACGACTGGGTGTAGATGTTATTGAAGCGGGCTTTCCGGTGTCATCACCAGGCGACTTTGAGTCAGTACAAACCATCGCAAAAAATATTAAAGACAGCCGAATCTGTGCACTTTCTCGTGCTGTAGCGAAGGATATCGATGCCGCTGCAGAAGCGTTAAAAGTCGCTGAGCAGTTCCGTATTCACACCTTCATATCTACATCAACGGTTCACGTGCAAGATAAATTACGCCGTAGCTACGACGATGTTGTCGATATGGCAGTAAAAGCGGTAAAGCATGCGCGCAACTACACAGACGATGTTGAGTTCTCTTGTGAAGATGCCGGTCGTACACCTATCGACAACCTATGTCGTATGGTTGAAGCGGCAATCAACGCGGGCGCGAAAACCATCAACATTCCAGACACAGTGGGCTACACAGTACCTAACGAGTTTGGTGGCATTATCAAAACGCTATTTGATCGCGTTCCAAACATCGACCAAGCAATCATCTCTGTTCACTGTCACGATGACTTGGGTATGTCGGTTGCTAACTCAATTGCTGCGGTACAAGCCGGTGCTCGTCAAGTTGAAGGTACTATTAACGGTATCGGTGAGCGTGCGGGCAACTGTTCTTTAGAAGAAATCGCAATGATCATCAAAACTCGCCAAGAGTTACTAGGTGTTCATACTGGTTTGAATCATCAAGAGATTCACCGTACCAGTAAATTGGTTAGCCAGCTTTGCCATATGCCAATTCAAGACAACAAAGCAATCGTTGGTGCTAACGCGTTCAGCCACTCTTCAGGTATCCACCAAGATGGCATGCTTAAGAACAAGAACACTTACGAGATCATGACACCTGAGTCTATTGGCTTGAAAAACAAAGCATTGAACCTAACAAGCCGCAGTGGTCGTGCAGCCGTTAAGAGCCACATGGACGCAATGGGCTACAAAGACAATGAGTACAACCTAGATTCATTGTACGAAGACTTTTTGAAACTGGCTGACCGTAAAGGCCAAGTATTCGATTACGACCTAGAAGCACTAATGCACTTCGCAAATCTACGTGACGAAGATGACTTCTATAAACTTAACTACCTAAGCGTACAATCTGGTAGTGTTATGTCTACCACTAGCATCAAGCTGCAATGTGGTGATGAAGAGAAATGCGAAGCGGCTGTCGGTAACGGACCTGTTGATGCTTTATACCAATGTATCTACCGCTTAACGGGTTACGAAATTGCATTGGATAAATTCGACCTTACCGCGAAAGGTGAAGGCGAAGATGGCTTAGGCCAAGCTGATATTATTGCTAACTATAAAGGCCGTAAGTACCACGGTACGGGCGTTTCAACGGATATCGTTGAGGCCTCTGGTCAGGCGCTACTGCACGTTATTAATAGCATTCAACGCGCAGACACCATTGCTGAAATGAAACAGCAAAGAATCGCAACAGTTTAAACACCCAATAACAGAGCCCTAGAGCCGATGTTATTGGCTTTAGGGACAAAATTTAAAACGAGCGAAAGAGCTCAGTAACAAGAATTAAAGGATTAACATGACTGATAAATCATACAAGATTGCCGTACTACCTGGTGATGGCATTGGCCCAGAAGTAATGCAGCAAGCACACAAAGTGCTAGACGCGATTGAAAAGAAGCATGCGATTAGCTTTTCTCGTGAAGAGTATGATGTTGGTGGTATCGCAATTGATAACCACGGCTGTCCACTTCCAGAAGCGACAGTAACAGGCTGTGAAGAATCTGACGCAGTACTATTTGGCTCGGTTGGCGGCCCTAAGTGGGAACACCTTCCACCAAACGATCAACCAGAGCGTGGTGCCCTACTTCCTCTACGTAAACACTTCCAACTGTTCTGTAACCTACGTCCTGCACAAATCCACAAAGGTCTAGAGTCTTTCTCGCCTTTGCGTGCTGACATTTCAGGTAACGGCTTCGACATCGTTGTAGTTCGTGAGCTAACAGGCGGCATCTACTTCGGCCAACCTAAAGGTCGTGAAGGCGAAGGCGCAACTGAGAAAGCTTTTGATACCGAGGTTTACCACCGTTACGAGATCGAACGTATTGCCAAGATTGCGTTTGAATCTGCACGTCTACGTAACAAAAACGTTTACTCAATCGATAAAGCAAACGTTCTGCAGAGCTCTATCTTATGGCGTGAAGTGGTTGAAGAAATCGCAAAAGATTACCCAGATGTCACGCTAAACCACATGTACATCGACAACGCGACCATGCAGCTAATCAAAGACCCATCTCAGTTTGACGTAATGCTATGTTCAAACATCTTTGGTGACATCATCTCTGATGAGTGCGCAATGATCACTGGCTCTATGGGTATGCTTCCTTCTGCAAGTTTAAATGAAAGCAACTTCGGCCTATACGAACCAGCAGGTGGCAGCGCACCAGATATCGCAGGTAAGAACATCGCAAACCCAGTCGCGCAAATCCTTTCTGCAGCCCTAATGCTTCGTTACAGCCTAGGCGAAGAAGCGGCAGCACAAGACATCGAAGCAGCGGTTTCTAACGCACTTTCTGCAGGCGAGCTAACGGCAGACCTTGCTGGCAAAAACCAAGCACTGACTACCTCTGAAATGGGTGACAAGATCGCTGAGTACATCTTAGCTTCATAAGCTAAAGGCTCCGATTAGAAGCAAGTACATAAGAATAATATCAAGCCAAGTCAGCGTAAACCGCATGACTTGGCTCGAAACAAACACTGGGACTGATGCTCCCAAGGAAGAAAAGCTATGTCGACAAACCAGCACGCAAAAACCTTATACGAAAAAGTTTATGACGCTCACGTTGCGGTTGCAGCGAAGGGCGAAACACCAATTCTTTATATCGATCGTCACTTAGTTCACGAAGTAACGTCACCTCAAGCATTTGATGGCTTGCGTGAGAAAGGCCGCAAAGTTCGCCAAGTTGGCAAGACTTTCGCGACCATGGATCACAACGTATCGACACAAACTAAAGACATCAACGCTTCTGGTGAGATGGCTCGTATCCAAATGGAAACGCTATCGAAGAACTGTGAAGAGTTTGGTGTCACGCTTTACGATCTAAACCACAAATACCAAGGTATTGTGCACGTAATGGGTCCTGAGCTAGGTATTACGCTACCGGGCATGACCATCGTATGTGGTGACTCGCACACGGCTACACACGGTGCATTTGGTTCACTAGCATTTGGTATCGGTACTTCAGAAGTGGAACACGTTCTAGCTACGCAAACGCTAAAACAAGCTCGCGCTAAAACCATGAAGATCGAAGTAAAAGGCAAGGTTACTCCTGGCATCACTGCAAAAGACATCGTGCTAGCGATCATCGGTAAAACAACGGCTGCTGGCGGTACTGGCTACGTAGTTGAATTCTGTGGTGAGGCAATTACCGACCTTACGATGGAAGGTCGTATGACAGTATGTAACATGGCAATCGAGCTTGGCGCTAAAGCAGGCTTAATCGCTCCAGATGCAACGACATACGAGTACATCAAAGGTCGTAAGTTCTCTCCAGAAGGCGAAGACCTAGAAGCAGCAATCGAATACTGGGATACGTTAAAAACCGATGCTGATGCAGAATTCGATGCAGTTGTTACATTAGAAGCGGCAGACATCAAACCACAAGTCACTTGGGGTACCAACCCAGGTCAGGTTATCTCAGTAGACACACCAATCCCTGCACCAGAAAGCTTCGCAGACCCTGTAGAAAAAGCATCAGCTGAAAAAGCGCTGGCTTACATGGGTCTTGAAGCCGGTAAATCTCTATCTGATTACAACGTAGATAAAGTGTTCGTGGGTTCTTGTACTAACTCTCGTATCGAAGACATGCGTGCAGCAGCAGCGGTAGCGAAAGGCCGTCAAGTAGCGAAACATGTTCAAGCGCTTATCGTTCCGGGTTCAGAGCAAGTTAAAGCACAAGCTGAGGCTGAAGGCCTAGATAAGATCTTCATCGAAGCAGGCTTTGAATGGCGTTTACCGGGTTGCTCTATGTGTCTTGCGATGAACAACGACCGTCTAGGTCCACAAGAGCGCTGTGCTTCTACATCAAACCGTAACTTTGAAGGTCGCCAAGGCCGTGATGGTCGTACGCACCTAGTTAGCCCAGCAATGGCAGCCGCAGCGGCTATCGCTGGTCACTTTGTCGATATTCGTGAACTTTAATTAGAGGATTTAACATGTCAGGTTTTCAACAACACACCGGATTAGTCGTTCCTCTAGATACGGCCAACATCGATACTGATGCGATCATTCCAAAGCAGTTTCTACAGAAAGTAAACCGCATCGGTTTTGGTAAGCACTTGTTCCACGATTGGCGCTTCCTAGACGATGCAGGCCAACAGCCAAACCCTGATTTTGTAATGAACGAAGCTCGCTACCAAGGCGCTTCAATTCTTTTAGCTCGTGAAAACTTCGGTTGTGGTTCATCTCGTGAACACGCACCGTGGGCGCTTGCCGATTACGGTATCCAAGTAATGATCGCACCAAGCTTTGCCGACATTTTCTACGGTAACTCGATCAACAACCAAATGGTGCCAGTTCGATTGACTGAGCAAGAAGTGGATGAGCTATTCCAATTCGTTGAAGCGAATGAAGGTGCAGAAATTACGGTTGATCTAGAAGCAATGAAAGTCAGCGCGAACGGCAAAGAGTACTCGTTTGAAATTGATGAGTTCCGTCGTCACTGCTTACTGAATGGTTTAGATAATATCGGCCTTACACTTCAACATGCCGATAAGATCTCAGAGTTTGAAGCTAAGATTCCTAGCTTCCTAAAATAATGAGACGTTTCTGAATAAATCTAAAGGTTGGCCAAGTGCCAACCTTTTTTATTTGGCTAAGCTTTTAACTTAACTTCATATGTTTATTTAAATGAAGAGCAATGAAAGAAAATGGTAAGCCTTAAGGTCTTAGTAGTCAGTCATCAGGAGAATGCCATGAAACAACTACTTTTTATTGTCAGCCTACTTTTCTCAACCTTAGCTTGGTCTGCGCCTAAATCCGATCTTTGGCCATACTGGAAGCAAAGCGACGAAACCAACCTAGAACAGGTATCTCATCAAGATTGGCAGCAATTCCTCGATAGCTACTTGGTTAAACAGGGGCAAAATACGTTAGTTCGCTATAAAGCAGTGAACACCGCCGATAAAACAAAGCTTAAACAATACATCAAGCAACTCGAACAGGTGAATCCGCTCGACTATTCAAAAGCGGAGCAGTATGCCTATTGGGTTAACCTATACAACGCCGTGACTGTCGATTTGATTCTTGATGCCTACCCGATCAAATCCATAACTAAACTTGGCGGACTATTTAGTTTCGGTCCGTGGGGAGATGATGTGGTAGTCGTTAATGGGAAATCACTGACACTCAATGACATTGAACACCGAATCCTAAGACCAATTTGGCAAGATCCTCGCACGCATTATGCAGTGAACTGTGCCAGCCTAGGTTGCCCTAACTTACAACCTGACGCTTTTACCTCTAAAAATACTGAAGCCTTGCTAGAGCAAGCTGCAACTGAGTTTGTAAGCAGTGACAAAGGCGTGATGGTTACAAACAATAAGCTTCAACTATCATCGATTTACGAATGGTTTGCTGTGGATTTTGGTACGAAGAAACAGCTTATTCAGCACTTAGAACAATATCGAATTGAAGCAGTAACCAATACTCAAAACATCAGTTATGAATACGATTGGTCGCTCAACCAAGCAAACTAGCTCTAAGGCTAAAGTTGATCACTAAAGTAAAAAAGAGGCGAGAGGTTTTTATTAACCTCTAGCCTCTTCTCAATTCTTTGACCGTATTTCTACAATTAAAAGCTTGAGCTCGGTTGCTGCAAGAACTCAATCTCTTCGGGAGTCGAAGCTCGCCCTAACACCTCATTACGGTGCGGATAGCGACCAAATCGCTCAATGATAACCTTGTGCTTAAACTCAAAGTCCAGATTATGCTCTAATCCCGTTTGAGAAAAGAGTTCCACGGCTTGTTCATGGACTAACAAAGATTCACTGTGCATATAAGGCATATACAGGAAGCTTTTCTGTTGCTCGTTAAGCTGGTGATCAAAACCACCCGCTACCGCCTCTTGGGCTAGAGCCAACGCCATCGGATCAGCAGAAAATGCTGTCGGACTTTTTCTACCAATATTTCGAGAAAACTGATCAAGTACGATAATCTCAGCCAATCGTCCTTGCGCAGTTTGGCGCCACTCAAATAGCTCGCCTTGAATGGCTGCTTTATGCAATTCAGAAAATCGAGACTCTATCAAAGTGTCAATCTCGGCGCCGCCAGTAAACCAATCTTTAGGCGTCAACTCATCGAACCAAAACTCTAGAACATCCTGATACGTTACCGTCATATAATTCCCTTTAATAAAAAACCGAGTAACTTTGTTATTACTCGGTTTAGTGTTCAATTACTTAAAACCTTTTACTTTCTTTATCAGGTCATAAGCATTCTGAATTTCTTGCGATTTCTCTTTCGCAACATTCATCATCTCAGGCGGTAAGCCCTTCGCCATCAGTTTATCTGGGTGATGTTCATTCATCAGCTTGCGGTAGGCTTTCTTCACCTCTTTACCGTCAGCACTTTCACTCACACCAAGAACCTTATATGCGTCGCCAAGTTGGTTCTGTTGCGAAGCCTGTTGCCAACCTGATGATTGCCCATGACCCTGATGGCCACCAAAGCTTCCACCTTGCTGTTGGAAACGGAACGCAGCTTCTTGCATCTGCAAGCGGCGTTCTAGTTGTGCTGCCGAAAACCCAAGCCCTTGCGCTATTTTATGCAGAACTTGACGTTCACTCGGGTGCAAACTTCCATCCGCAAATGCGGCAGATACCTGAAGCTCTAGAAAGAACTGCAGAAGATCAAAACGACCACCCGATGAGATTTTAACTCGCTCAAGTACGTCGTTCAGAGGGAAGTCGCTCTCTTTGCCGTCACGGAATGCATCTTGCGCTGCTTTACGCTGTTCGCCATGCAGGTTCATACGCTCCATCATGGTAGAAGCGAGTTGAATCTCTTCTGGCGTTACCTGCCCTTTCGCTTTAGCAACGTGCCCCATAACCGCAAAAGCGGATTTAAAAAACTCGTTCTGTCTTTCTGCTTGGCTTGGACCTCGACCAAAACCAGAGCTATTGAAGCCTGATTGGTTCAATCCGCGAGCTTTATCGAATTGGTGTCCTAAAAACAGACCAAAAACTAAACCGAGTGGCCCTCCAAATAAAAAGCCAAAAAACGCGCCCAAAATTTTGCCAAATATTTGCATTATGTGTTCTCTATCTATGAATTTTATCTGAGTAATGCTGTCTGATGATGCTGAATGCTATTATTTCCTTTATCATAAGGAAAATGCTTTATTAATTGGATTGATACTAGATCAACCCTTCATCTAGTGACACAGGATAGTTCAACTTCATGCAATCTTTTTCCCGCACCTTGTTAGCCGCGTCTATAAGTACGGCGTTATACGTGTCGACAACTCAAGCTGAAACAATCACCGATAGTAGTGTGCAGGAAATGCCCTCTATAGATCAATGCTTGATCGAACCCGCTGCAGAAAACGAGACTCAACTACCCGCTCATGTTGAGTCAGATCGCTTAGAGGCTATCAATGGTGACAAGGCAATATATTCAGGTGACGTAAGAGTTACGCAAGGAAACAAGACCATCCTTGCTGATAATGTAACCCTTCACCAACAAGAAAACATCGTTGTAGCTGAAGGCAACGTAAACTTTAGTGATGGTCAAATCAAATCTATCTCAGACAGAGCGACCAATAATCTGACGACTGATGAAATGACGCTAGAAAACACCGACTACGAATTTCTATGTGAGCCAGGCCGTGGCGATGCAGTTTATATCGCAAAAACAGGTAAAGCGGTTTATGAGATCGAAGATGGCTCGATCACCTCTTGTCCTATTGGGGACAACGCGTGGCGTCTGAGAGCATCAAGCATCGACGTAGATCAGAATGAAGAACAAGCCACTTTTTATAACCCACGTTTTGAAATTCAAAGTGTTCCTGTCTTTTACCTACCATACCTGACCGTTCCTATTGGTGACACACGTAAGACTGGTTTCCTATACCCAACAGTGTCATACGGTTCAAGTGATGGTTTTGAAGCTGAAATCCCAGTTTATTGGAACTTAGCACCAAACTACGACTTAGAAACCACCTTCAAGTACATGCAAGAGCGTGGCACTCAACTCAACAGTAAATTCAGATATTTGAGCGACTTTGGTTCAGGTAGCATCAAATCAGAATACCTACCTGATGATAAAAAGTTCGAAGAGAAAGGTGACCGCTGGGGTGCACAACTCCAGCACTCAGGTATATTCCAACAGTCTTGGTTATTCGAAGTCGACTACTCAAAAGTGAGTGATATTGATTACTTTACTGACGTTAGCTCAAGCAGCATTGGTAACCGTGAAGATGGCCAACTATTGCAGGAAGGCCAAGCGACTTACCGTTCTCACAATTGGGATGCGTCAGTGCTTGTCCGAGACTTCCAAGTCCTAACAACCAGTAACAACCTACCTTACCGCCTAATGCCGCAGCTTGAATATAACTACTACGCTCCTGAGGTAATGGAATATTTAGATTTCGATATGGTCAGTCATGTATCGGCATTTGATACTGACGCCAAAGGCAAGCCATCTGCGACTCGCGTCCATATCGAACCGGGTATTACTATACCTGTTGGAAATACTTGGGGAACGTGGACAACTGAAGCTCGACTACTTGGTACATACTACCAGCAAGATCTTGATGGCGTTGATACAACAAGTGACGAGTACAAAGATTTAGAAGAATCGGTAAGTCGAGTTATCCCTGAATTTCGAAGCCATGCCGGTATCATTCTTGAGCGTGATACCGTTATCGTTGGTAACTACACTCAAACACTCGAGCCACAGGTTCAGTATTTGTATGTACCAGAGCAAGATCAAAGTGATATTGGCTTGTACGACACTACACTATTACAAACAGATTATTACGGCTTATTTAGAAGTCGTAAATATAGTGGCGTAGACCGTATTGCTTCAGCAAACCAAATCAGCTACGGCGCCTCATCTCGTTTCTTTGATGATGAATATAAAGAGCGCCTCAATATCTCTTTCGGTCAAATTTTTTATATCGACAAAGATACAAAACAGACTTTAGACAACGACGATTCAGGCAAAAAAACTAATTACTCGTCTTGGGCTATTGAAATGGATTTCAACTATGATGACTACCTGTTCTACCATGGTGGCGTGCAATACGATATCGATACTACTGCAATGCAACTTGCAAACAGCACATTAGAATATCGCTTCGCAGGCGGTTACATACAAACCAACTACCGCTATGTAACAGAAGAGTACATAAATGAAACTGTAGATTTTGACGTATCATCCATAACAAGAGATGGTATTTCGCAAGCGGGTTTACTTGGTTCCTACCAAATTTCACCGAAATGGAGCACCAGTGCTCAATATTTCTATGACTTAACCACACAAGAAGATCTAGAGTGGTTAGCTCGTTTAAACTATAGATCGGATTGTTGGTACATCGGCTTTACCTATAGTAACCGTTTGACAAATAACATTAGTGACCCGAATACCACACCTGAATACGAAAACAACTTCAGTGTGAACTTCGGTATTGTTGGCTTTGGTACCAATATCGGATCTGATTCCGGCGCTATTGGTGATAGCAGTTCAGATAACTCTTTGAGCTACGGTCGCCCATTCTTCTTAAATAACTAATTTTCTTTATTGATAAAACGTCAGTAAATTTAAAGGATTACACATGACATTGTGGAAACGCACATTAATTGCTATCGCAGCGACTTGTACTTTATCAACAAGCTTTGCAGCGCCAGTCGAGCTAGACAGCGTAAAAGTTATCGTTAACGAAGGCGTTATCTTACAAAGCGACATCGATGCCTCGATGAAGACGCTGCGCGCAAACGCTAAGAAAAGCGGGCAAACATTGCCATCGCAAGATGTGCTCAATGAGCAAGTACTAGAAAAACTGATCATCGATACTATTCAAACTCAAGAAGCAGAACGTATCGGTGTTCGTATTGATGATGCTCGACTTGATCAAGCAATTGAAGGTATCGCTAAAGACAACAACCAAACGGTAGAACAACTTACCGCATCGGTTGCTGAAGAAGGCCTTAGCTACAATGCATTTCGAGAGCAAGTAAGAAAAGAAATTGCGGCAAGTGAGGCTCGCAATGCTCTAGTTCGCCGTCGTATTAACATCCTTCCTGCAGAGGTCGATAACCTAGCGGATATCTTAGCGCAAGAGACTAACGCAACCGTTCAATACAAGATTGGACACATTCAACTTCGCTTCAATGATGACCAAACCAAAGAAGAGCTAGAAGCCCAAGCTAAAGAACTTGTCGAAGAACTGAACTCAGGCAAAGATTTCAGCACCATGGCATATACTTACTCTAAGGGTCCTAAAGCGCTGCAAGGTGGTGATTGGGGTTGGATGCGTAAAGAAGAGATGCCAACCATTTTTGCTGACCAGATCAAAATGCAAAATAAAGGCAGCATCATCGGTCCTTTCCGTAGCGGTGTAGGTTTCCACATTCTAAAAATTGAAGATGTGAAAGGCTTAGAAACCGTAGCAGTAACGGAAGTGAATGCTCGTCATATCTTGATTAAGCCAACCGTAATCTTGAGTGACGATGGCGCGAAAGAACAACTTGAAAAGATCACGCGCCGCGTAAACGCAGGTGAAGCGAGCTTTGGCGACCTTGCACAGCAATACAGCCAAGATCCAGGTTCTGCAGTACAAGATGGTGAGCTAGGCTACCAAACACCAGATTTGTATGTACCAGAATTCAAACACCAAGTAGAAACGCTACCAGAAGGCAAAATCAGTGCGCCATTCAAAACCGTACACGGTTGGCACATTGTTGAAGTACTAGACCGTCGCGAAGTCGACCGTACCGATTCAGCTTTGAAAAACAAAGCTTACCAAATTCTATTTAACCGTAAATTCAACGAAGAAGCTGGTGCTTGGCTACAAGAAGTAAGAGCAAGTGCCTTTGTTGAGATGGTTGAGGACGACCAAGATGACAACAACTAAACGTATTGTCATAACCGCAGGTGAACCAGCAGGGATAGGCCCAGATTTAACTTTGGCTCTATCTCAAGAAAGTTGGCCTCATCAACTCGTGGTTTGTGCTGATAAAACACTGCTATCCGAGCGAGCTAAAATTCTTGGTATCGAAGTCGATCTTCTGGACTACGATGCAAATGCAGCTAAGCAACCGCAACGCGCTGGCACACTGGTAGTGAAACACGTTCCACTTGCTAAAACGGCAGTTGCAGGTCAACTCAATGAGGCTAATGGTCATTACGTATTAAATACTTTAGAAACCGCAGCAATTGGCTGTATGAATGATGAATTTGATGCTATTGTCACCGGCCCCGTTCACAAGGGTGTAATTAACCGAGCTGGCGTTGCTTTTAGCGGCCATACCGAGTTCTTTGCAGAGAAGTCCAATACACCACTGGTGGTGATGATGTTGGCAACTGAAGGGCTGCGTGTTGCGCTAGTAACAACGCACATCCCACTAGCTTATGTATCTCAAGCTGTGACCGAAGACAGATTAGAGCAAATTATTGCTATTCTAAATAAAGACTTGGTTGAAAAATTTGCTATTGAGAAACCAACTATCTATGTGTGTGGCTTGAATCCACATGCTGGTGAAGATGGTTGTTTAGGGCGTGAAGAGATTGAAACTATCACCCCGACGCTAGAAAAAATTCGCCAAAAAGATGGCATCAATTTAGTTGGCCCATTGCCAGCAGACACCATCTTTAATGAAAAATATTTGCAAGATGCAGATGCTGTTTTAGGTATGTATCACGACCAAGTACTCCCGGTATTGAAATACAAAGGGTTTGGTCGCTCAGTGAACATCACGCTTGGCTTACCGTTTATTCGCACATCAGTCGACCACGGTACCGCCTTAGACTTGGCAGGGAAAGGCCAAGCCGATACAGGGAGCTTTAGAACAGCGCTCACGCACGCCATTGAATTAGTAGAGAAAAAGCAATGAGAAATGATGTCCACTTAGGGCACAAAGCGCGTAAACGTTTTGGTCAAAACTTCCTTAACGATCCATACATTATTGATGGCATCGTATCGAGTATTAACCCACTACCAGGTCAAAACTTGGTAGAGATCGGTCCTGGTCTAGGCGCAATTACTGAGCCTGTGGGTAAGCTTGTCGATAAATTTACTGTTATCGAATTGGATAGAGACCTTGCAGAACGTCTTCGTAACCATCCAGATCTTGCGGACAAGCTAACGATCCGTGAAGGCGATGCGATGAAGTTCGATTTCCAAGAACTGGTTAAGCCAAACAATAAGCTACGCATCTTTGGTAACTTGCCATATAACATCTCTACACCATTGATGTTCCACCTTTTTGAATTCCATAAAGACGTGCAAGACATGCACTTTATGCTTCAAAAAGAAGTGGTTAACCGTCTAGCTGCTGGCCCTGGCAGTAAAGCTTACGGTCGTCTTACTGTAATGGCTCAATACTACTGTAAAGTAACGCCTGTGTTAGAAGTTCCACCAACGGCCTTCGTTCCGCCACCGAAAGTAGACTCAGCAGTCGTGCGCCTACAGCCATACGAAGTGCTGCCTTATCCGGCAAAAGATCTGAAATGGCTAGATCGCGTCTGTCGTGAAGGCTTTAACCAACGTCGTAAAACAGTTCGTAACTGCTACAAGAGCTTAATCGATAAGGAAGTGCTTGAAGAGCTAGGTATCAACCCAAGCATGCGTCCTGAGAACTTAACGCTCGAGCAGTTTGTCGACATGGCAAACTGGTTGTACGACAGTCATAACGCTGACAAATAAATAAAAAAGGCTCCTACACTTCGGTTAGGAGCCTTTTTTATGTAATACTTTAATTACATTAAGTATATCAACAACAAAAGGTGCGAATATGGATATATCTACGCCTTGTATCAAATGCCAGGTTCACTCTAAGTACATAGAAGAACAATCTGAGCCAACGAAGAATCGTTATGTCTTCGCCTACATTATTACCATCAAAAATCTAAGTAAAACAACGGTGCAACTTATGTCTCGCCGCTGGTTAATTACCGACTCTAACGGCAAGCAGCTCACCATTGAGGGTGATGGTGTAGTTGGCCAACAACCCGTGATTGAAGCCAACGACGAGTACACCTACACAAGTGGTACGGTCATCGAAACCCCTGTTGGCGTTATGCAAGGTCACTATGTGATGACCGATAACAAGGGCATTGATTTTATTACCGAAGTTGACCCATTCAGACTCGCAATCCCTAATATTCTTAATTAGCCGTACATCCGTATCTACAGGAAATTATTGTGTCGAATTACATTGTCGGAGACATCCAAGGGTGCTTCGACGAACTTCAAGGACTACTTGAAAAAATTAACTTTGATAAACACCAAGATACTTTATGGGTCGCCGGAGACTTAGTTGCTCGAGGCCCTAAATCATTGGAGACGTTACGCTTTATTCGTAACCTTGGTGACGCAGCTAAGGTTGTATTAGGCAACCACGACTTACATCTTCTGGCGGTGTCCTTGGGACTATTTCCAGCGAAACCAAAAGATAAGACTCAAGCGATTCTTGATGCTGAAGATCGTGAACTGCTAATCGAATGGTTAAGACAACAGCCTTTGCTTCAAGAACACCCAGAGTTCGTGATGTGCCATGCGGGTATCTCACCGCAGTGGAATCTAGAAAGAGCACGTGTTGAAAATCGAGAGATCGTATCCTTGTTAAAGTCCGATAAATGGCAATGGCTAATCGAAAACATGTACAGCAACGCGCCTGATTTATGGCATCAGGATTTACATGATATTGAGCGCTATCGCTATGCGATCAATAGCCTGACAAGAATGCGTTTCTGTTTTGAAGATGGCCGTCTCGACATGGCATGTAAGCTACCACCGAATGAGATTACCGATGAACCATTAGTGCCATGGTTTGACCTTCCGCAACGCATAAAGCTCGATAAAACCGTTGTTTTTGGACACTGGGCTGCGCTTGAAGGCTATAACGGAAAAGACGTAATTGGACTTGATACTGGATGCGTCTGGGGAGGTGAATTGACAATTCTTCGCTGGGAAGATAAACAGTTTTTCACTCAGAAAGCGCTATAAAGATACGAGAAACTTGCGCTACCTTGGTAGGGTAACGCAAGCATTTTTCAGAGACTAGCTATTGATAACCACAGTTAACGCTCGAGAATCACAAACTCCATGTTGTGTTTGTTTTTCTCGTCAGCTTGATAGCTCTCGTTAAAGCTCTGCTTCCAACCTTCACCCCAGTCAGGAAATTGTGTATCTCCATCGACGGCGAAATCGATGTAAGTCAGATACAACTTGTCCGCTTTAGGTAAGCAGCTCTCATAAATAGAGCCGCCACCAATGATCATCACCTCTTCAACATCACTGAGTAGCTCTAGAGCCTGTTCAATAGAAGTTACCGTCGTTACACCTTCAATCTTTAAACTCTCATCACGGCTGATTACGACATTCAACCGACCCGGCAAAGGGCGTCCAATAGAATCGTAGGTCTTACGTCCCATCACGACTGGTTTACCCATAGTCGAGCGTTTAAACCATGCAAAATCCGCAGGTAAATGCCAAGGCATCTGATTGTCTTTACCAATTATACGGTTGTTTGCCATTGCCGCTATCATGCTGATGATCATAAATCGAAAGTCCTGTCCCTAAAAAGAAAATTAACGCTAAACGATAGGTCTACGGCGATAGAATAACAGCCCTGGCACAGCTAAGCCAACCGCCAACCCTGCGATAATGAACATCGATTTTAAAAAGTTCTCCATCAACATTGCCAACAACTCAGGCGTGTAGCCTGCCCTGTTAATCTCCACCATCGCAATCATCGCCTTGAAGGCGAACACACCTGGCACCATAGGAATTAGAGCTGCAACCGTAAACACCTTCGGATGTGCTAACAGTTTATGTGACCAATGAACCCCTATCATACCAACCACGGTTGCGGCGAAGAACGTCGCCCATTCGATTGGAATACCAAAGTGCATCATCAGATACCGGCTACCATGACCGATAGAACCACCGAGTGCACAATAAATTAAAGCACGTTGCGGAACGTTAAACACCAATGCAAACCCAACCGCAGGAATAGCGGCGAAAAACATATCGTTGAGCAGACCTAAAAACAGTTCGAAAATACTCATTAGCTTGCCCACCCCCAAACATCTGATAGACTCATCGCCGCGACAATGCCCAAGCTCGTCGCCAGAGTTAATAAGCTGGCCATGGTAAAGCGCGCTAACCCCATATTAATATGGCCTTTAAGCATATCAGCGACGGAGTTAATCAGAGGAAAACCAGGTACTAACATTAATACAGATGAAGCCATCACGATCGTGGGTTGGCCGCCAATATTGTAAAGTACGGCTTGAGCTGAAATGGTCGTGGTAACGAATGCTGTGATAGCAAAGTTTAATAGCGGATTGAAATGGCGGTGCCCAATCTCTTGCCTGACGATCATACCGCAAGCTGAAGCAATAAAAGTCATCATGAAGACTTGCCAGTCTCCGCCCGCAAGGTGGCTAAAAGAGGCGCACGACAACCCTATCATCACAACCACTAACCAACGGTTGTAGCGCTCGGGGCTGATGTTTTGAATCTTTTTATACGCCAAATCATAATCGAGAATTCCCTTCTCCATCATGATGCAAATGCGTTGAATGTCGGTGATAACCTGCATGTTAATGCCACGATCAGCACAACTTCGAGTAGTGGTAATACAGTGATCATCCATTACGGTAGTTACAACAAGCGCATTGGCTGACAGTGCGACTTCAACCTCATTCACCCCACAAGCAATACCGATGCGACGCATGATATCGCCGACCAGTGTGCTCTCTGCCCCGTGCGCCAATAACATTTGTCCTGATTGAGCGACGAGTCTTGAGATCGCTCTTTGCTTTGATGCCATGATTTCCTTCCCATAGGCGTTAATTATCTAAAGATAAATTTTGCATAAAAAACAGTAAGACGTCATGATTTAGATACAAAAAAACCGCAATTTTCATTGCGGTTTAATAAAACTATCAGTGTACTTGTAAGAAGTGACCGATGCGTTATGAGAAACTAAGAGGATTAGTCACGAACATAGATAACATGGCCGTCATCCTCTTCGTCATCCCAATCGTCCCAATCGTCGTCATCTTCAGTAACGACATTCTTACCGCTCATCGCATCTTTATGGTAGTCATCCCACATAAAGTCTACTTTTTCTTCTTCTTCAACTTCTACAACTTCACGAGGTAGGTTTTCCATAAACTCACCTAGTTTGAAGCAAAGATCTTTGGTGCCGATTTTATTCACAGCAGAGATCTTGAAGTACTCGCCTTCCCAGCCCAAAGCATCGATGATTTCTTGAATCTTTTCGTCTGCTTCGTCTTCTGGCATTAGGTCAACTTTATTGAACACTAACCAGCGAGGTTTTTGTGAAACTTTTTCACTGTATTGCTCAAGCTCATCGATGATCGTTAGTGCATTCTGAATAGGATCAGATTGATCGATCGGCATAATGTCGATCATATGCAGAAGAACACGACAACGCTCAAGGTGCTTAAGGAATCGGATACCAAGGCCAGCGCCATCAGCTGCGCCTTCGATTAGTCCTGGGATATCGGCAACAACGAAGCTCTTTTCAGGGACAACACTTACCACACCCAAGCTTGGGATCAAAGTAGTGAACGGGTAATCAGCCACTTTTGGTTTCGCAGCAGATACTGAACGAATAAAAGTAGATTTACCTGCGTTTGGTAGGCCAAGCATACCAACGTCAGCTAATAGAAGAAGCTCTAAACGCAGTTCACGAACTTCGCCTTTAGTACCCATTGTCTTTTGACGAGGAGCGCGGTTAACAGACGATTTAAAACGCGTGTTACCAAGACCGTGCCAACCACCTTTACCAACCATTACTTTCTTGCCGTGTTCAGCAACTTCAGCAACGATTTCGTTGGTGTGGATATCAACTGCACGCGTACCAACTGGTACTTTCAGCGTAATGTCTTTACCACGTTTACCAGTACAGTTACCGCCGCGACCATTCTCGCCACGCTCTGCATTGTAAAAACGTTGGAAACGGTAATCGATCAGTGTGTTTAAGTTCTCATCCGCTTGGATGTAAACATCACCGCCGTCACCACCGTCGCCGCCATCAGGACCACCTTTAGCGACGAATTTTTCGCGCCAAAAGCTAACTGTACCATTACCGCCATCACCGGCTTCTATTTTTACTACCGCTTCATCAACGAATTTCATTTTTTAACTCCGCACTTACGTTGCGTTACCACTCATCAAGGAGTGATATAAATTCTAGCAGATCCGTGTTTAGATCGATCACCTAAGATCTAGGCCGACCTGCAACCAAGGAACAAATAAGGAGAGGTTCTTTGCTTCTTATTTCTTAAAAACAAACGGCTTCTTAAAAACTAATCTGTTTATCAAAAAATAAAACGGCTTCTCAAAACCAAAACAAGAGCGTCTGCTTTTTTATTCTTGCTATAAATAAAAAACCCTGCCGAATCGGCAGGGCTTTTGAATTCAGCTTGAAAGCTAATAAAATAATCTAGTTAAAGATTAAATTACTCAGCTTCGATGCTTACAAACTTACGGTTTTTAGGACCTTTAACAGCAAATTTCACTTTACCTTCAGTAAGAGCGAAAAGAGTGTGGTCTTTACCGATGCCAACGTTTGTGCCAGCGTGGAACTTAGTACCACGTTGACGAACGATGATGTTACCTGCAAGAACAGATTCACCACCAAAACGCTTAACACCAAGACGTTTGCTTTCTGAATCGCGGCCGTTATTAGTAGAACCGCCAGCTTTTTTATGTGCCATTGTTAAACTCTCCTAATACTTAAGCGTTAATGCCAGTGATTTTCACTTCAGTGAACCACTGACGGTGACCAGCTTGCTTACGCGAGTGCTTACGACGACGGAACTTAACGATTTTTACTTTATCGCCACGACCGTGTTGTACTACTTCTGCAGTAACCTTGCCACCTTCAACAAGAGGTGCACCAACAGCGATTTCTTCGCCGTTAGCAACAAGAAGAACTTTATCAAATTCAACAGTTGCACCAGTTTCAACGTCTAATTTCTCTAAACGAAGTGTTTGACCTTCGCTTACTCGGTGTTGTTTGCCACCAGATTGGAAAACAGCGTACATATTTTACTCCGCTTTTTCCGCACAGCCTATGGTTGTTAATTGTACAACTCGGGTGTGCGCTAAACTAATCAATAGGGCGCAGATTCTACGGGAATCATGGCGCTATGACAAGCCATATTTTTAAAAAATTGGCGAAAACCTGTTCGCCAAAGAAAAGTGCGGCAATCATGCCCTTTAGCGATGTATTAATCAACGTTTTTTAGTGTATTATTCAACAATTAAATACAACGTATAAGCCTTACAGGGTCTAACTTCAGCCGGATGAACAATGGATTTTAAAGCTATCCAAACGCTTACTGCCAATGATATGGCAAAAGTGAATGAAACAATTCAAGCCCAACTTAATTCTGACGTAAGTTTAATCAACCAGCTTGGTTTTTATATCGTTAGCGGTGGTGGCAAACGCCTACGCCCTTTGCTTGCTCTTTTATCTGCTCGCGCACTTGGATATCAAGGTGAAGCTCATATCACCTCTGCAGCCTTTATCGAGTTTATTCACACCGCAACCCTGCTTCACGACGATGTTGTCGATGAATCAGACATGAGACGCGGTAAAGCGACGGCCAATGCCGCTTTTGGTAATGCCGCTAGCGTTTTGGTGGGTGACTTTATCTACACACGCTCATTCCAAATGATGACAACGCTAGGATCTTTAAAGATCCTTGAGCTAATGAGTGAAGCGGTAAACGTGATTGCCGAGGGTGAAGTTCAACAATTAATGAACTGCAATAACCCAGACACCACAGAAGAAAGCTACATGCAGGTGATCTACTCTAAGACTGCTCGTTTGTTCGAAGCTGCGACCCAAATCGGTGCGATTCTTACTGAGTCATCACCAGAGATCGAAACAGCAATGCAGAACTATGGTAAATACCTAGGCACCGCTTTCCAACTGATTGACGATGTGATGGATTACACTGCAGATGGTAAAGAGATGGGTAAAAACGTTGGTGACGATCTAGCCGAAGGCAAACCAACACTGCCTCTACTTTACGCAATGCATAATGGCTCTCCTGAACAAGCAAGCATGATTCGTGAAGCGATTGAGAAAGCGAACGGCATGGAACGTCTTGACGATATTATGGCTGTAATGAAAGAGACAGGCTCTTTAGAGTACACAACAAATAAAGCCTACGAAGAGGCCGATAAAGCCATCGCTGAGCTTTCTGTACTTCCTGACTCAGAATATAAGCAAGCGCTAACCACGCTCGCACACTTAGCTGTTAAACGCAGTAAGTAAGCAGGTTAATAGACAACTCGCTTCTAGCTTCTAGCTTCTATATAAATAACAAAAAGAGCCTCAGGGCTCTTTTTTTTGGTTTTCAACAAATATTTGTAGGTGAGCCAAATTCAATATCGACTGGCTTCTAATGATAACGGCAGTTGTGCTTCAATCTCTTCAAGCTCTTCCATTGGCACCGCGTACTGCTCTTGCCCGTTGTAAGTCTCTACTAGCGCGTACTGCTCTTGCTCATCAATTACCAATACTTTTCCTAAGTGCCCCAAATATTCGACATTCATACCCTTCTGAACAGTAGCCATAACATTTACCTTCACATTAATTGTAAAGCTAAATACGAGTAGCTTGAACTTCAGGATCAAAAAAGCCGATCATAATGACCGGCCCTTATTAATTAGCTTAAGTCTGAGTTAAATAGCGTTTCGCTTATTTAGCGAATTCAACACCAATCTCGATGTCACCATTTAGCGTTTCAAGCATGCTATCTAAAGCGTTACGTTCGAAGTCACTTAGCTCACCGTAGCTAAGGATCGCTTCAGCGCCCTCTTTGCCTAGTTTAACTGGCTGTGCGAAGAATGGAGCGTGCTCGCCTTCACCTTCAACGTATGCACATTCAATCACGTTTTCTTCACCTTGAAGTGCTTTAACTAGTGCAAGACCGAAACGACAAGCCGCTTGACCCATAGACAGTGTCGCACTGCCGCCGCCAGCTTTAGCTTCTACTACTTCAGTACCTGCATTTTGGATGCGAGTCGTTAGCGCTGCAATTTCTTCATCAGTGAACTCTACGCCTTCAACTTGAGAAAGTAGAGGAAGAATCGTTACGCCTGAGTGACCACCGATAACAGGAACACGGATGTCGCCTGGATCTTTGTCTTTTAGTTCAGCAACGAACGTTTCAGAACGAATCACATCAAGAGTCGTAATACCGAATAGACGACGCTTGTCGTAAACGCCCGCTTTCTTCAGTACTTCAGCCGCGATTGGCACTGTTGTGTTTACTGGGTTAGTAATGATACCAACACAAGCAGTCGGACAAGTAACTGCGATTTTCTCTGCAAGAGACTTAACAATGCCAGCGTTCACATTGAAAAGATCCGCACGATCCATACCAGGCTTACGAGCAACACCCGCTGAAATAAGTACAACATCCGCACCTTCTAGTGCTGGTGTTGGATCTTCACCCGCGTAACCTTTGATCGAAACAGGCGTTGGGATATGGCTAAGATCGGCAGCAACACCCGGTGTTACCGGAGCGATGTCGTAAAGTGCAAGATCTGAACCAGCAGGTAGGCGGTTCTTAAGTAGTAGGGCTAGGGCTTGACCGATGCCACCAGCGGCACCAATAACAGCTACTTTCATTGTTATTCTCCTTGAGAGCTTTCTCTTATAGATTCTTTGTAGGGTAATTCTTGAGCTAAATCTAAGTTAAAAAACTATATTAATCACAAAGTGATTACAATCAATTAACGCTAGCTTTGCGACTTCGCGCAAGTCAATAAAACCGTGCTACACAGCAAGTTCGCATTATGGCGATAATCGACTGAAATAACAAAATAAGTCGTCGCAAATAACACATTATTCCATTAAATATTTACAGTGATATGACTAACAAATTACAGGGATGTTTTGGCTAAAATTGAATATGTATGCGAGAATATGCAAACATCTTTGTTAATGAATAAGAATGACATATGCGCAATACAGAAAAGCAAGACAACTTAGTTCGTGCATTTAAAGCCTTACTAAAAGAAGAACGTTTTGGCTCACAAGGCGAAATTGTTGATGCTCTAAAACACGAAGGTTTTGAAAGCATCAACCAGTCTAAAGTCTCGCGTATGTTAACCAAGTTTGGTGCCGTTCGAACTCGTAACGCAAAAATGGAGATGGTTTACTGTCTTCCTGCTGAGCTAGGTGTTCCGACCGTTTCTAGCTCTTTACGAGAATTAGTACTAGATATTGACCACAACAATGCATTGGTGGTGATACACACAGGTCCTGGTGCGGCGCAGCTGATTGCTCGTTTATTAGACTCACTAGGTAAGTCGGAAGGTATACTGGGCGTAGTCGCAGGTGATGACACTATCTTCATTACTCCAACGTTATCGGTTACCACTAAGCAACTGTTTGATTCAGTGTGCGAACTGTTTGAATACGCTGGATAATTGATCTCTGTTTCATAACTATCAGCCTTATTAATGGATCACGAGCATCTATTCGCTTCGTGATCCAAATCACATCCTCGAATATCCATACCTCCCTTCCAAAATCACACTAAACTATTGATTTTAAAAAACTCAGTAGTAAATCAAACACGAGATCCAGACATCATTTGTTAGATTTTTCAGCTATATCTTTTAACATTCGAGTAATTTTCTGCCAATTTTTGATATTATTCAGCCACTTTTTCATCACATGGATTGAAAAAGGTGCCGTTTCCAAATAGGAAACTCCTGAAGCAACTACACTTGTTTCAGGGTTAATAATGAATAAAGGAAGGGAAATTCATGGCATTTACCAAACTTATTAAAGTTGGTGCTATTGCAGCTGCTGTAATGGGCGCTGGCGCTGTTAACGCTCAAGAGTTCATCACGATTGGTACTGGTTCAGTTACGGGTGTTTACTACCCAACTGGTGGTGCGATTTGTAAGCTAGTGAACAAGGGCCGCAAAGACCACAACATTCGTTGTTCTGTAGAGTCTACTGGTGGTTCAATCTACAACGTTAACACCATCCGTGCTGGTGAACTAGATTTCGGTGTTGTTCAATCGGACTGGCAATACCACGGCTACAACGGTACAAGTAAGTTCAAAGATCAGGGCGAATACAAGAAACTTCGCGCGATGTTCTCTCTACATACAGAACCGTTCAACATCATCGCTCGTACTGATGCTGGCATCAACAATGTGTCTGACCTAGCAGGTAAGCGTGTAAACATTGGTAACCCAGGTTCTGGTGACCGTGCAACGATGGGTGTTGTAATGGACGCTATGGGCTGGACTAACGACAGCTTCAAGCTTGCTTCTGAACTTAAAGGTTCTGAGCGTTCACAAGCACTTTGTGATAACAAAATTGATGCATTCATCTACATGGTTGGTCACCCGAACGGATCAATCAAAGAAGCAACAACGTCTTGTGATGCTAAACTGGTTTCAGCAACAGGTCCACAGATCGACAAGATCGTAGCTGAAAACCCATACTACGCTTACAGCACAGTTCCTGCTGGTATGTACCGTGGTACTGACGCTGACGTAAACAGCTTCGGTGTTGCAGCTACTATGGTAACAACTTCAGACGTTTCTGAAGAAGTTGCATACAACGTTGCTAAGGCAGTATTTGAAAACTTTGACACTTTCAAACGCCTACACCCAGCATTTGCTAACCTGAAAAAAGAAGACATGGTTAAAGCGGGTATCTCTATCCCTCTTCACCCAGGCGCAGCAAAATACTACAAAGAAGTGGGCCTTCTAAAGTAACTCTACTTTAAGCCTACTACACCAATAAGGAGGCTAGCCCTCCTTATTGGCTTTTCACGTTTTATAAAAATAATTTAAGTGAAAAGAACAGCCCTTTAAGTTTCTCCAATTTGGAGGACTTACCTTCGTATCAAGCCTAAGACAAAGACGAACAAAAAACGCATTTCCCTATCCATTCACTACACTAGATAGGAAATAAATAACGTTTGGTTGTTCGTAAGAAAAGGCAGACCATCAATAATAAGGATAAAGTACATGACGCAGACAACATCACCGTCTCCAGATGTGCAAGAAATGGTGGCACAATCAGATACTGGTGCGCGTAGCCCTCGTGGTATCCAAGGCCGTATTTTATGGTTTGTGCCTCTATGTTGGTCACTGTTCCAACTTTGGTATGCATCTCCGCTGCCGTTCATTTTTAACTTCGCAATTTTAAACGACACTGAAGCTCGAGCAATTCACCTTACGTTTGCTATTTTCCTAGCCTTTACCGCTTATCCAGCCATGAAGAATTCGCCTAGGGATCGCATCCCCGCAGTCGATTGGATATTAGCGCTTGTAGGTAGCTTTTCAGCTTCTTATATCTATATTTTCTATACTGAACTCGCTGAGCGATCGGGCGCACCAACAACATTCGATATTGTTGCGGCTGTATTCGGTATGGTTTTACTGCTTGAAGCAACACGACGCGCTTTGGGTCCACCTCTTATGGTTGTGGCAGCAGTATTCCTACTTTATACCTTTGGCGGCCCTCACATGCCGGACGTTATTGCCCACAAAGGTGCGAGCCTGAACAAGGCAATGTCGCATCTGTGGCTAACAACTGAAGGTGTATTCGGTGTGGCACTTGGCGTATCAACGTCATTCGTATTCTTGTTTGTACTGTTTGGTGCAATGCTAGAACGTGCTGGCGCCGGTGCTTACTTTATTAAAGTTGCATTCTCACTGCTTGGTCACATGAAAGGCGGCCCAGCGAAAGCAGCCGTTGTCGCATCAGGTCTGTCTGGTTTAGTATCAGGTTCATCTATCGCGAACGTGGTAACCACGGGTACCTTTACTATCCCGCTAATGAAGCGTGTTGGTTTCCCGGGCACAAAAGCCGGTGCGGTAGAAGTCGCGGCTTCAACCAATGGTCAATTAACACCACCTATCATGGGTGCAGCAGCCTTCTTGATGGTTGAGTATGTGGGCATTTCGTATGTAGAAGTAATCAAAGCCGCGCTACTGCCCGCTCTGATCTCTTACATCGCTCTGATTTACATTGTTCATCTAGAAGCATGTAAAGCAGGTATGACTGGCCTACCTCGTCGCCACACACCAACTATCGTACAAAGCTTACTGTCTTTCACGGGTACCATTTTAGGTCTGTGTGTTATCAGTGCCGCAGTTTACTACGGTGTCGGTTGGACGAAAGATGTCTTTGGCGATGCTGCAACACCAATCGTAACGGTGGCTCTATTAGTCGCTTATGTCGCTCTGGTTCGTGTATCAGCAAAATACGCATCTGAAGGCGGCATGGAAATCGATGCGGATCTCAAAGAAGTTCCGGATCCAGGTCCAACAATTAAGTCTGGCCTGCACTTCCTATTGCCTATCGTGGTGCTTGTTTGGTGTTTAACAGTTGAACGTTTCTCTCCAGGTCTGTCGGCATTCTGGGCGACCGTGTTCATGATCTTCATTCTGATCACTCAGCGTCCGTTAATGACTCTGATGAACAAATCAGACGATCTTGCAGAGCAAACTAAAGCTGGCTTCGTTGATCTCGCAGAGAGCTTGGTTTCAGGCGCACGTAACATGATTGGTATCGGTGTCGCGACAGCGGCTGCAGGTACGGTTGTAGGCGTGGTGACTCTAACGGGTATCGGTCTAGTAATGACGGACTTCGTTGAGTTTATCTCAGGCGGTAGCATCATTCTTATGTTGCTATTCACTGCAGTAATCAGCTTGATCTTAGGTATGGGCTTGCCAACAACGGCGAACTACATCGTTGTATCAACGCTGATGGCTCCGGTAATCGTGACCCTAGGCGCAGCGCACGGCTTGATCATTCCACTGATTGCGGTTCACTTATTTGTGTTCTACTTCGGTATTCTTGCGGATGATACACCTCCGGTAGGTCTCGCGGCGTTTGCAGCAGCGGCAATTGCGAAATCAGATCCGATTCGTACTGGTATCCAAGGCTTCACCTATGATATCCGTACCGCAATTCTACCTTTCATGTTCATCTTCAATACTCAACTACTACTGATGGGCATTGATTCTTGGTGGCACTTAGCACTAACGATTTTCTCATCTGTGACTGCGGTACTTATCTTCGCAGCTGCAACACAAGGTTGGTGGTTCACCAAGAACAAGTGGTGGGAAACGGTGCTGCTTATTGCATTAACCTTCACTTTCTTCCGCCCTGGCTTCTGGTGGGACATGATTTACCCAGAGAAAGTTCTTTCACCTGGAGTTGAGATTGCTCAAATCACGGAAAAGCTGGATGTGGGACAATCACTTGAACTTAGAGTGGGTGGCGAAAACTTAGAAGGTGACTATTCTGAAAAGACAGTTCGCCTGCCGTTTGAAGATTCTGCGACCTCAAGTGAAGATCGTATTGCCTCTATGGGTCTAATGCTGACTGAATCAGAAGGCAAGATGATTGTTGATATGGTTGAGTTCGGTAGCCCAGCAGAAGCGGCTGGTATTGATTTCGATTGGGAAATCAAATCCGTTATCCAAGATGCAGATCGACCAATGAAAGAGTGGGTATTCTTACCAGCTCTGATCATTTTGATTGGTTTAGCGATGAACCAAAGAAGACGTGCTCGTAAGGATGAGATTAGCGCGTAATGGATAAGGCTGAGTAGTGCTTAGCGCTATTTGGCTTTATTACATGGAAAGGATAATTACAGTGCTAAGTGAAAGCTTAGCGCTGATTAAAAAGAGACGAATACATGTATAAACAAATCCTTGTTCCTGTTGATCTTAATGACAAAGGCTTTTCTGATAAGGCAGTCGAACTGGCGGTATGGCACGCAAAACACAGCAATGCTGAAATCCACATTCTGAACGTACTACCAGGCATTCACATGTCGATGGTGGCGTCTTACTTCCCGAAAGATGCAGCGAACCAAATGAAGCTTGATGTTAAAAATCAGCTGAAAGAGTTTGCCGACAAACACATCGACGATGAAGTGGTTTACAAAGTTCATGTTGCTGAGGGTAAAACCTACGCGACGATTCTTGATTACGCAGAAAAGCTTGGCGCCGACCTTATCGTGATGCCTAGCCATAAGCGTTCAAAAATCGACAAAGTGGTACTTGGCTCGGTTGCAAGCAAAGTAGTACAGAACTCACCAATCAATGTATTGGTAGTCAAGCCGCAAGGCTAAATCACTTAATCGACACAACGATCTAAAAAGGTTGGCCTAAAAGCCAACCTTTTTTGTTTTGCGTTCGCACCATTTAATTCTTTAATCAACTCACTAAGTTCTGCGGATTACCCTCAACAAACCCATCAATATTATCGATTAAGATATCAGACAGCTTTTGAATTGAACTGTCACTGCCCCACGCAACATGAGGTGTCAGCAATAAGTTAGGTAGGTGACTGTTAGCTAAGAGTGGGTTCGAGTTGTCTGCAGGCTCTTGTGTAAACACGTCCATGCCCGCACCTGCGATCTCATTACCTTTCAAAGCTTCAACCAAAGCTTGTTCATCGACAAGCCCACCACGGCCAGCATTAATTAACACCGCACTTGGTTTCATCATTGCTAGCTCTCGCTGTGAAATCAGATTACGGGTCGCTTCAGTCAATGGACAATGCAAGCTGATCGCATCCGCTTGCTTCAATACCGTATCAAAAGGTAGATACCCTTCTCGACAAGACTCTGCTCCTTTTCGCTCGGCAAACATCACCTTCATACCAATCGCTTTGGCTAACATTGCGGTGGCTTGACCTAAGCTGCCACTCCCCATCAACCCCAGTGTGCTGCCAGCCACATCTTGAATCGGATGAGTAAAGAAGCAGAACTGCTTGTCCTTTTGCCACTCGCCCGCCTCAATGTCTTTATGATAACCAACAAGGTTTCGTTTAAGTGCAAACAGCATTGCGATGACATGTTCAGGAACCGATTGAATCGCATAGCCTTGCACGTTTGTCACTGCAATGTTTTTAGATTTGCAGTATTCCACATCGACATTATTGACACCGGTCGCTGAAACCGCGATCAACTTGAGTTTTTTCGCACCAGCGAGATTCGACTCATTGAGCACTACCTTGTTAGTGATCACCACATCAGCTTCTTCAACTCGCTCCGATACTTGCTCAGGAGCAGTAAAGTCATACTCTACCCATTCATGCTCAAAGCTCAGAGGCTTTAAATGAATTTGAGATGGGATAGTCGCTCTATCGAGAAACACAACTTTCAGCGTTGGCATTCTTCTTCCTTGGTTAGATCTATGAATCAGTCCATTCTAAGCTTTTAGCTTACTGTAGTCTGGAAGCTCAGGCGCAATTTCAAAGTGCTGTTCGATTTGTGGCGATGCTTGAGGATAAAACTCACACGGAACAAAGGCTTTGAATAACTGATCATTGGCCGGGTGATAAAAACTGAGTTCACACGCGTGCAGAGCTAACCTCTCGCTATAGATAAATGCATCTGGCGTTGCATAAAACTCATCACCCACAATAGGATTCCCCACCTCCATGCAGTGCACTCGCAACTGATGAGATCGTCCCGTGATAGGCAGTAGCTTCAATAAGGTCGTTTTTACCTCTTCTTGCTCAACCACATAGCGAGTCTGAGATGATTTACCATCCTCGAAACACACTTTCTGCTTCGGCCGGTTTGGCCAATCGCAAATAAGAGGGAGGTCAATCAAACCTTCAGCTTCTTCTACTGAACCCCATACTCGGGCGTAATAGAGTTTGTGTGTCAGTCGATATTGAAATTGCTTCTTCAAATGACGCTCAGCTTGTTTGTGTTTAGCGAGCAGCATCAAGCCCGATGTCGACATGTCTAATCGATGCACGACTTGAATCTCTGGAAATTCGACAACCAAGCGACTCCACATACTGTCGTAATGCTCAGGTAACCTACCCGGAACAGAAAGCAGGCCTGCAGGCTTGTTCACCACAAGAATATCGTCATCTTGATAAACAATATCAATCCACGGTTCACGTGGTGGTGTGTACTGTTCTAACGCCATTGAAGCCTCTTAATTGCTAGTGAACAAATAATTCACGGTTGATTCGTTTATAAATAAATACAATTTTCAATATTTTCGTACATAAAAGTTGACGGCTTTACAAAACATGGTATTGATAGGGTAACAGATAATAAGAAGTCAGCATCAAAGGAAAAACGATGGACAGTACGGTTAAAACCACCAACACAAAAACACCAACCTCAGCTCCCCTATCAAGTTTAATTAAGTCTCTTGGCCCAGGCATTATGATGGCCGCAGCGGCTGTAGGTGGTTCTCACTTAGTCGCCTCAACCAAGGCGGGTGCGATTTATGGTTGGCAGCTTGCCGCTCTCATTATCCTCGTTAACGTATTTAAATATCCATTCTTCAGAGCCGGCATCCAATACACGCTAGGAACGGGTCAAAGCTTGGTGGAAGGTTACTCTAACCTAGGCCGCCCATACCTTGTGATCTTTTCGATCTTGAGTGCCATATCTGCGGTCGTGAATACCGCTGCCCTGCTATTATTCAGTGCAAGCCTACTCAGTTACTTTGTTCCTTTCGATTTAGCCACTAGCACCTTGTGCATGATCGTTTTAGCGACCTGTTTGATCATTCTGTTTGCTGGCCATTATCGTGCTCTAGATACACTATCTAAAGCGATCATGGCGATCTTAACCATCACAACCTTAGCTGCAGTCGCCATTGCTATCGGCTCTCCAGTCGAACCTGATGCTGCTTTTGTTCCACCGTCGCCTTGGTCATTGGCTGCTATTGGTTTTATCGTGGTGACCATGGGTTGGATGCCTGCGCCTATCGAAATATCAAGCATCACCTCTATGTGGCTAAAAAGCCAAAAAGAGAAGCAGGAAGTGACCGCACAATCAGCGCTGTTCGACTTTAACGTTGGCTACATTGGTACGGCGCTGCTTGCTTTAGTATTCGTTGCGTTAGGCGCGCTAGTACTTCACGGTTCGGGAGTTGAACTGTCTCGCTCCGGTGTTGGCTTTACTCATCAATTGGTCGGCATCTACGCTTCGACAATTGGTGAATGGTCTCGCCCGTTAATCGCTCTTATCGCTTTCTTCTGTATCTTTGGTAGCACCATTACCGTTATCGATGGCTACTCACGCGTGCTTGCTGAATCACAACGTCTATTATTCAAAAAAGATTCAAGCCCAAGAATGCTGCAAGGCTGGATAATCATTGTCTCTATCGCGGCACTCGCGATTGTGATGTTCTTTAGCGCAGCACTGATGCCTATGCTCGATTTCGCAATGGTACTCGCGTTTGCAACAACGCCATTCTTCGCTCTGCTTAATTTCATCTTGGTCAACAAAGCTAAGCTTCCAGAAGCGCTAGCCATTGGCAGCAAACTAAAATGGTTGTCTGTAGCAGGTCTTGTTTACCTATTTGGTTTCCTAGCGGTATTTGTTTGGTGGAAGTGGTTAATGTAACCAGCTACTTGAATTGTTAATTAAGCTACAGATACAAATAAGGCCTTCATAATGAAGGCCTTATTTCGTTGAAGCATTTCGCTAATTCAAAACTAGTTGTGAGAAACCACAATCAAGCGTAATGAATCTAGCTGAACCTGAGCTTTGCTGATGTAACCGGTCAGTTCATTGATTTGAGCTTCGATTACCTCTAGCTCTTCATCACGAATATTAGGATTCACGGCTTTAAGCGCTTGTAGACGCTCTAATTCACCGTTCAGGTTAGTCTGCATATCTCGTTGAGCTTGTTCACGCACTTCTTCCACTTTAGGAAGTACGTGCGTCTCACCCGCTTCGATTAGCTTGTGAATTTCACCTTGTACCGAGTTAACTAGCTTGCTCGCTAGGTGACGGTTTACAGGGCTTAATTGACGGTTAAAGCTGTCGAACTCAACCTGAGCTGATAAGTCATTACCACGGCCATCCATCATCAAACGAATTGGCGTCTTAGGCAAGAACTGGCTGATACCGCTGCGTTTCGGCGCTTGCGCATCCACAAGGTAAACCAGCTCAAGCAGGATAGTACCCACTGGCAGCGCTTTGTTTTTCAGTAGTGATACCGCTGATGCACCAACACCTTCACTCAGTAGCAGATCGATACCGCCCTGAATCATTGGGTGTTCCCAGCTAATGAAGTTCATGTCTTCACGAGAAAGCGCAGTATCACGATCAAACGTGATGGTTGCGCCTTCGTATGGTAAGCCTGGGTAGCTTGGCACCATCATGTGCTCAGACGGCGTTACAACCAGAGCATTCTCACCCTTGTCGTCTTGGTTCAAGCCAATCGTATCGAACAGGCTTAGTGCAAACGTTACTAGGTTAGTGTCGCCGTCAGTCGAGGCAATCTTCTCTGCAATTTCATGCGCTTTGTCGCCGCCGTTTGAGTGCATTTCTAATAAGCGATCACGGCCTTTTTCTAGATCTGATTTCAGGCTTTGATTTAGCTTGGCAGACTCTTCAATCACTTCATCAAGTTGCTCAGTGTTACCAGAAGCCAGCATCTCGATAAGAACATCTGAGTACTTATCGTAAACCGTGCGACCCGTTGGACAAGTTTCCGCAAATGCATTCAGACCTTCATCGAACCAACGCGCAAGGATCGCCTGTGATGTGCCTTTTAGGTAAGGAACATGAATGTCGATATCACGCAGCTGACCGATACGGTCCAAACGGCCAATACGTTGCTCAAGCAAGTCTGGGTTGAATGGAAGATCGAACATCACAAGTTGGTTAGCGAACTGGAAGTTACGACCTTCAGAGCCGATTTCACTACAGATAAGAACCTGAGCGCCGCCCTCTTCTTGAGCAAAGTAAGCCGCAGCTTTATCACGCTCTAGAATCGACATGCCTTCGTGGAATACGGTTGCACGCACACCTTCACGCTCACGCAGTGCTTGCTCTAATTGAAGAGCCGTACTTGCACGAGAGGCGATCACTAGGATTTTCTCGCTGCGCTTGTCTTGGATCTTTTCAATCAACCAGTTAACACGTGAGTCGAACTGCCACCAGCTTGAATCTTCACCTTCAAACTCTTGGAAGATCTCTTCTGGATACAGCATCTTCATTGCACGAGCTTCGGGAGCCATTTTGCCACCGATCATGCCAGATACACGCATTGAGGTTGTGTACTGCGTTGGAATCTCCATCGGCAGTAGGTTTACATTACGCTTAGGGAAGCCTTTGATTGCAGCACGTGTGTTTCTGAAAAGAACACGGCCAGTACCATGGCGATCCATAAGGTTATCAATCAATTCTTGGCGAGCTAACGCTTGCTCTTCTTCGCTGCTATCACCTTCGATAACGCGGAATAGAGGCTCAACATCTTGCTCAGAAAGCAGTTCCGTAATCTGGTTCTTCGCGCTGTTTTCAAGCTTCACTCCAGAGAACAGAGCCGTTACTGCATCAGCAACCGGTGCGTATTGGTCTTCTTCTTCAACGAATGCTTCGTAATCGTAGAAGCGATCAGGATCAAGCAGACGCAGACGTGCAAAGTGGCTCTCACGACCAAGCTGTTCAGGCGTTGCTGTTAGTAGTAGCACACCAGACGTATTTTCCGCTAAGCCTTCAACCACTTGGTATTCACGGCTTGGTTTGTCTTGGCTCCACTCAAGGTGGTGCGCTTCATCGACAACCAACAAGTCCCACTCGCCTTCAAGTGCTTGCTCGTAGCGCTTACGGCTCTTACGTAGGAAGTCCAAAGAACACAGAACGTACTGCTGGGTATCAAACGGGTTGTCTGATTCAGCAAACGCTTCAATACAACGCTCTTCATCGAAGATAGAAAAATGCAGGTTGAAACGGCGCATCATCTCTACTAACCATTGGTGTTGTAGGGTTTCAGGAACCACAATCAGAATGCGTTCAGCACGGCCAGACAGCACCTGTTGGTGGATGATCATGCCCGCTTCGATGGTTTTACCTAGGCCCACTTCATCAGCCAGTAAAACGCGCGGAGCGTGACGACGACCCACTTCATGAGCGATGTATAGCTGATGAGGGATCAAGCCAGCACGCATACCACACAAGCCACGCATCGGGCTCTTGTGTTGTTGGTACTGGTTGCTTAGCGCACGGTAACGCAACACAAAGTTATCCATACGGTCGATTTGACCTGCGTATAGCTTATCTTGTGGCTTGTTAAAGCGGATCTGGTTGCTTAAGAAGATTTCACGCAGAGTGACTTCTGTTTCTTGGGTATCTTCGCGAGTACCTAAGTAGGTTAGCAGCCCTTTGTCTTCGATAACTTCTTCGACAGACAGAGACCAACCTTCTTGACATTCGATGACATCGCCTACATTAAACGTTACTCGGGTTACGGGAGCATCAGCACGTGCATAAACACGGTTTTCTTCTGACGCTGCAAACATTAGTGTCACTGTGCGAGCATCCATTGCTACAACGGTACCTAAACCTAAATCGCTCTCCGTATCGCTTATCCAGCGTTGCCCCAAAGCAAATGTCATGAATCGACTACCTCAATCTTATAGTTGGAATTTGGTCTTCTTAACTGCAGTTTTAAACAAGAACATTATCGCTCCTGAACTAAAAATATAGCCAAAAATGTCTAGTTTGCAGCCACTTTTTAAGTGCGCTCTCAATAATAAATATCTCGAGAAAATGGTGCAGAAAAAGGTCGCTAATCTTACTCGATGCTGTGATTTAGGTCACGCCTAAAGGAGATGATTTCATGCTTTTTTTCTGTTTTCGCCAGTGCAATCAAACTGTCAAAAATTCATGGTTAATCTATAGGTAGCAGATTGCTGCTCTCAAACGAATACACCATATTCACTCGTAACGATATGGTGCTGTTCCTCTAGATGAAGTTTAGGTGAGTAGTTGACTATCGCCAGAATCAGATACTAATCTTTATATGAGCTTTATCTACGTTCAATGAATGCAAGGCAAGCCGCACGTCGGCAAGGAGATGCTATGGGCGAGACCAACCGGAAGCTATTTGTTTTAGACACCAATATCCTACTTCACGAACCCTTCGCTATATTTTCTTTCCAAGAGCACGATGTCGTTATCCCCATGACAGTGCTAGAAGAACTCGACAGAATCAAAGACAGTAAAAGAGACGTTGCTCGAGATGCGAGAATTGCGATTCGAACGCTCGAAGACCTGTTCAGGGAAGCCACACCAGACCAAATATCGGAAGGCATCCCTTTTTCTAAAGACATAAATGCATCTGGCAGTATTTCAATACTCGCTGACTACGAACTTCAAGAAAGCATCAAAGCCTTTGCCGATGACAAGGCGGGCGATAACCGAATCCTCAACGCTGTCCTCTATCTTCAAAATAAACGCGCACCACGCGAAGTGGTTCTCATCACCAAAGACATCAATATGCGTTTACGAGCAAAAGGCGCCGGTGTACGTTTTGTTGAAGACTATCAAACTGACCAACTGATTGATGATATCCAATACCTCACCAAAGGCTTCCAACAACTGGAAGGCTCATTTTGGGATGGTATCGATAATGTCGAGAGCAGAAGTTTAGGCGGCAAGACGCTGCACACCTTAGCAAGAGCGCCGTTCGAGCCAACCTTCCTCAACCAATATGTGATTGACGAAGAAAGTGACTTTGCCGCTCGAGTCGAGGAGATTGAGCCGGAAAGCATTACGCTAAGAGACCTCAGCCGCGAAAGGCTGATGAATCGCAGGGCATGGGACATCACACCAAAGAACGTTTATCAAGGCATGGCGATAGATGCGCTGCTCGACCCTGATATTGATCTTGTGATTCTCACTGGCGCGGCAGGTAGTGGTAAGACACTGCTTGCTATGGCTGCTGCACTTGAACAAACCATTGAGCGCAAACAGTTCGATAAGATCATCGTAACCCGCAACACCCCTGATATTGGTGAATCGATAGGTTTCCTTCCGGGTACAGAGGAAGAGAAAATGTTACCTTGGTTAGCCGCAGTGACCGATACACTGGAAGCGCTGCACAAGAACGACCACTGCACAGAAGGCTCGATGAAGTACATCTGTGACAAAGCCAATATCCAGTTCAAATCAATCAACTTCATGCGTGGCCGCTCGATTCAAAATGCCTTTGTGCTTTTGGATGAGTGTCAGAACCTCACCGCTTCACAGATAAAAACCATCATCACCCGTTGTGGTGAAGGTACTAAGATCGTCTGCTCAGGTAACTTAGCGCAGATAGATTCTTCTTACCTAACCCCTGTGACTTCAGGCTTAACCTACATGGTTGAGCGTTTTAAAAACTTCGAAGGCAGTGCCAACATCCACCTCAATGGTGTGGTGCGTAGCCGACTAGCTGAGTTTGCGGAAGAGAACATGTAGTGACTCTATACGCTCACTGAATCAGTAATCTAAAAACAAAAAGCGCCTCACATTGGAGGCGCTTTTCAATTTAATATTTTGAAGTAAGTCGGCAGAGGTTAGTCTGAATTACTCAGTACCACCAACGGTTAGCGAGTCTAGTTTCAATGTTGGTTGACCAACACCCACTGGCACACTTTGACCAGCCTTACCACACACACCCACACCACGGTCGATGCTTAGGTCGTTACCCACCATAGACACCTGCTGCATCGCTTCGATACCAGAACCGATTAGCGTCGCGCCTTTCACTGGGTGAGTGATCTTACCGTTTTCAATCATGTACGCTTCAGACGCTGAGAATACAAACTTACCTGATGTGATATCGACCTGACCGCCACCGAAGTTCGGTGCGTAGATACCTTTCTCAACCGTCGCGATGATCTCTTCCGGTGTGTGTTCGCCCGGTAGCATGTATGTATTCGTCATACGTGGCATTGGAAGATGCGCGTATGACTCACGACGACCATTACCTGTCGGTGCTACACCCATTAGACGAGCGTTCAGCTTATCTTGCATGTAACCTTTTAGGATGCCGTTTTCGATTAACGTATTGTACTGACCGTTAACACCTTCATCATCGACGTTCAATGAACCGCGTAGATCCGTTAATGTACCGTCATCGACAATCGTACATAGGCTTGAAGTTACTTGCTCACCAACTTTGCCAGAGAATACTGACGACTCTTTACGGTTGAAGTCGCCTTCTAAACCGTGGCCTACCGCTTCATGCAGCAGAACGCCCGGCCAACCAGAACCAAGAACCACAGGCATGGCACCAGCAGGCGCTGCAACCGCTTCAAGGTTAACTAATGCTTGGCGAATCGCTTCATCCGCAAATTGGTAAGCAACTTGAGTGCCTTTGTCATCACTTAAGAAGAAGTCGTAACCAAAACGGCCACCACCACCAGCGCTACCACGCTCACGACGATCACCCTTCTGTGCAAGTACGCTAATAGACAAGCGAACCAGCGGACGAATATCACCAGCGTAAGTGCCATCAGTCGCAGCAACCAGCATCTGCTCATGCACACCACTTAAACTCACCGATACTTCAGTCACCATCGGCTCTTTAGTGCGAATGTAAGCATCTAATGATTTTAGTAATTCTGTTTTCTGCTGTTTTTCCCAACTCGCAAGCGGGTTAACTGCATCATAGTAAGCTTGATTAGAGTTGCGTTTGAACGCTTGAACCTTGCCGTTTTGACCTTGTTTAGCAATACCACGAGCCGCAATTGCGCTCTGCTTAAGACCATCCAATTGGATTTGGTCAGAGTAAGCAAAACCAGTCTTTTCACCAGATACTGCACGAACGCCAACACCGCAATCGATATTGAAAGAGCCGTCTTTAATAATGCTGTCTTCTAGCACTAAAGATTCGTGCCAGCTTGACTGAAAGTAGATATCAGCATAATCAATTTGGCGGGTAGCAATACTCGCCAATGTATCTGCGATATTTTGCTCCGTAAGCCCTGTCGGGTTCAGTAGCGCTTCTTCAATTTGATTAATGCTCATAGATGGCTCTTGTTTGTAATTAAAATTGATTGGTAAATCGAGAGTGTTGCGCGATGGGCATATTTTGCCTAATGGACTCGCAACTGGATGTGTCTATCTCAACCACCATACTTTTAGGATCTTGGTCTAACTGTGCGACCACTCGTCCCCATGGATCAACCACCATTGAGTGTCCCCATGTTTCTCTTTGGCAAGGGTGTTTTCCGCCTTGACCTACCGCGACAATCCACGACTGTGTTTCAACCGCGCGGCATCTTAATAGTACTTCCCAGTGCGCTTGACCCGTTACCGCTGTAAAAGCCGCAGGCACCACAATGATTTGTGCCCCTTGCTTACGTAACTCTGAATACAAGTGTGGAAAGCGCACATCATAACAAATACTCAAACCTAAGCGACCAAAAGGCGTTTCCGCTGTCACAACTTGGTTGCCCGGAGTGAAAATATCCGACTCTCGATAGCACTTATGGGCGTCAGCGACATCCACATCAAACATGTGTAGCTTGTCGTAATGAGCAACGAGGCAACCAAAATCATCAATCACCAAGGTGGTGGTCGTCACTCCGTTAGTTGTGCTTATCGGCATACTGCCAATGACGATCCAAATTCTGTGAAGCTTTGCTAGCTCAGAGATTTTCTTTTGCAGTGGGCCATCATTAAAAGGCTCAGCACACTGGTGATAGTCGGCTTTACTGCCAAAAACTAACGCGTTTTCAGGGCAAACAACCCACTTAGCCCCCAACTCTTTGCACTTTGCAACTTCTTGAGCAAGGTACTCAAAGTTCAATTCAGGGCTGGGGCCAGATGTCATTTGAATCAACCCAACACAATCCATGTGTATCGCTCCTCCATTCATTATGATTCAGAAATCAGCATTTCACCGTATATTCGCTGACTCGGGCATAAGGTCTTTTCGGCTAATTTAAGGCCTATTCGGCTAATTTTCTCAGCTTCTCTGGCAGCTGAAACTCGCCAGAGCTACGAGAAAGTTCGCTCACCGTTGGTGAATCCAATGGTCCTTTCACCGAATAATTTACTTGGGTAAAGACTTCCACAACTGGCGAGATAACCGTGGTCACCGCCAATACGTACAGCGCCGTTTGAGGGGTTACCGCAAAGGCCGTTAATACGGGAATACCCGAGGTAATATCTGGGGTAAAGTTCACCTCAGCATCAACCTGACGCGTGTTGAGGTTAGCGATACCTTTGATTTTCATCTCACCTGCGACCGCATCCATGTTCAGATCATTGGTCAGGAAGATACCATTTTGAATCTCGCCCGTTCCGGTGATGCTGTTGAAAGCCATACCTTTATCAAACACATCTGAGAAATCGAGCTGCATCTTACGGATGATCGAATCTAGGCTAAACAGGCCAAGTAATCGAGCTGCGCCGCTCACATCCGAGATAATGCCTTTACCAAACTTGGTTTTAACGTTGCCATCAAGGGTATCCATTTTGATTCCCCAAGGCGAACCATCCCAATTTAGTTGACCTTCCAACGCGAATGGCGCTTTTTGAATCCCGGAAGTAATACCAAAGCGCTCCATGAGCTCGCTGTTGTTTTCACCTTCAACATCAACGGTTAACGATGAATGACTCTTGTCACCTTGCAGTTCCCACCAGCCACTCACATCCGCTTTGTTACCGCCGCTTCGCACCTGGATTTTGTTCCACTCGATACGATCTTCGTTCCTCGTCATTTCAACATCGACCTTACCCACCTTGTAGCCTTGCAGCCAAAAGTCGTTCAGCGTCAGGGTCAGGTTTGGCATCGCATCGTGGATCTCTCTATCCAATTTGGATATCAATGGCGCAGCTTGTTCTTTACGTTGCAGCAGTTGCTGATCTTGGTTGTTCTTATCACTCCACTCAGGAACAAACAGATGCAGACGATCCAGTGAAACTGTCAAATCATAAGGAGGCAGGTAGTTAATATCCCCTTCTAGCTCTTGGCTAGACACTTCCATTTGCCACGCCTGTTTGTTCTTACTAGCACTAAAATCGACGTCATTCCAAGAGATACCACCCAAGATCAGCTCTTTACTCTCAAAGGTAATACGGCTTGGCGCAGGTATGGTTGGCGTGTTCATTTGACTAAGTACAGCCGTTGAAGGCTTTACCGGTTCCATAACAACCGATAACCAATCATCGGCATTGAATTTGTCTGTACGAATCAGGGCGTGATGGCCCACCACCGGGCTAATTTTGTAGCCACCGCGACCAAGCACTAAGTTGGTCGCCGTTAACTCAGGCACGTCGCCTGTGATATCAATCTCAGCTTGGTACTTGGTGTTTGGCAATTGCAGGCGCGCGGTAATCGTCTCTTGGTTACCCGATGCCTGTAGCCTTGCAGAGCCACTTTCTAGTGATTTTTTCGCCAATGGATATGGGTAATCACTCGCCAAGTATTTTAGGTCTGACTGTAAGTCTAGTTGGTAGGTAAAGCCGATATCATTCAGCTGGATATCAATCTGGCTTTGCCATTGCGCATGACCTGATAAGCGGCTTAACCATTGCTCACCGATGTAAGGTTCTAGAGGCTTGACGTCCCAATCACCTAACACATCAATATCAACTGCATAGCCAGGACCATCATTAAGGCCCTTAAAATCAAGCGAGATACCTTGGTTAAGCAGATCCGCAGCGAGGCCATTTGCCGTCACTACGTCATTATCAAATTCAATTCGACCCGTGGTGTTCTCGAGCACCATTGGCGGCGCTTCAATCTCAACATGGTTGCCACTTAAGTCGGCGTAACCCCATGCTCTTGCTTCTTTTTCAGAATCAAACGGAATATTCAGCTGGAACTCAGAAGAGACATCACCACTCACTTGAAGTGCGGTTAAGGCTGCGCCTACCGAGCCCACCAGTGGCGAAGACGTCATGTAATCGCGTACTGCGTTGCCAGACGCCGTCGCTTTAGCTTCAATTTCAATATGGCCGCCTTCCCCTAAATAAGGAATGCGTCCTGTGATTCGATCTGCCGTCACATCCATCAGTTGAGCTGAGCGAGAATCCAGATGCATCGCATCATTTTCAAACAACAGATCAAGCTGAAGATCAGTAATCAGTGGCCACGCGGTATCAAAGCTGAATATCGCATCTTCTAAGCCAACCCAAACCTGGAAAATACCATCGTGGTTAGTGTATGGGTATTGAGACAAGTCACCATGCCACAACAGTTTTACGGTATCCGCTTTACCGGCTTGAATCGCAGTTGAAAGGTAGTCTGTTAGATCTTGCCCAAGAGCCAGTGTAGGTAAGTAGCGCCATGTTTCACCGACATTGTAAGCGTCCGCTTCGCCGTAGAAGGATAAAAACGGGCTCGCATCTTTTGGGAAGTCTAAGCGGAATGCGCCTAGTACTTGTAAATCGGGGGTGGCAGCTGTGATTTTGTCTGACCACAGCTTCCAGCCGTTTTCATCTTGCTGCCAAACAATATCAACCTGACCTTGTTTGATATTCAAAGGCGCTTGGAATACGTCACCATAAGGGAACACATCGTCAATAACATGCAGGCTAGCTTTCGCTTCCGAGGCCGAACCAAACACACTACCAGACACTTGGCTAAAGCCTGGGACTAGTTCCCACTGCTCGATAGCAAGATCAGAAAAACTGGCTGAATAACGTAAACTGTCAATTCCCGAACCCATGGAAACACGGATATCAGAAACAGAGCCGCCCGGCGCCAATACGTTAATCATTTTGGTTGATTGTTCAGAGTCAGGCAGCAGCTTAATCAACGGAGTAATAGTCGCAATATCCAGCTCAGAAATGTTGAGTTGCCATGGACCTTGATTCCACTTGAACGCTACGTCGAGTTCCGGCCAAGGTGTGTCATCCGTTCTAAGGTTTAGTGAGTGACCATTTACTTGCCAACCATCATCAGTCGGCGACAACTTAAAGACACCGGACTCAAGCATGAGGTCATGCTCGCCATCTTCGTTCCACGCCAGTTCTGAGGGTAAAACCTCAACATAAGCGCTCACTGGCTTGCTATTTCGCAGCG
Source organism: Vibrio sp. 10N.286.51.B11 (assembly GCF_041469245.1). Classification (NCBI taxonomy): domain Bacteria; kingdom Pseudomonadati; phylum Pseudomonadota; class Gammaproteobacteria; order Vibrionales; family Vibrionaceae; genus Vibrio; species Vibrio sp. 10N.286.51.B11. Next base: position 170,842 of record NZ_JBFRKI010000026.1, read on the forward strand.
TAAGCCAGCTATTCAAGCTCACAGTACCCGTTTCAATGCCGGATTCCGCCTGCATATAATGCGTAAGCCATGGCTTAACAGAAATGCTGTCGGCACTGACATAAAACTCACCAGTCACATCAGTCAGTGACCCACCATCAATAAAGTTAGCACTCACTGACAGAGAGTTTAGATTGGCATCTTTGATACTCACCACACCTTCAGCAAGGTGATGTTTGTCTGAATTTTGCCATTTTAAGGTTTCTATATCGAGCTGACGTTCTTCACCCGAAACAGAGTGATAAAGAATAGAAGAATCTTTTGCAGTTACATCGACGAGTGTTTTTAGCAGTAAATTATCGAGCTCTTGTATCACTCGCTTGGAAGACTCGGGATCTGTAGGTTCGTCTTTGCCATTTTGTCCGGCAAACAGATCAATTGAGCGGATATCAAGATACATTTGATTCATGACTAGATCGGCCACAACCGGGCGAATCTGCACGAGCGATTGAATCAAGTCAAACTCGACTTCAACACGCTCAACAGAGAAGGTCACATCTTCTGCATTGGGGAGGCTAGCTTTAACGCCTTGCAGAGCAATAGAGGGGTGAGTGTTACGCCAAAAACCGCCCACATCTTGAATCGAAAAATCAAAACCGGAGTGTTGGTTTACCCAAAGCTCAATTTCAGATTGATACTTGTTTAAATTGGGCAAGGCTACACGCAGTGTAGTAACGGCAATGGCTAGCGTTACTAAGAGAGTAACCACTAACCATAAACATGCACGTAGAATCAGAGTAACGCTTGAGCTCACAAAATTTCCATTACATCATAACAACATCAAACTGCTCTTGTATGTACAGAGGCTCAGCCTGGATTTTAACTTGCTTACCAATAAAGACTTCAAGCTCCGCAAGCGCATGAGATTCATCGCCCTCTAACGCCTCAGCTACGGCAGCTGCCGCATAGACCACAAATTTATCGGCGTCGTACGCACGATTCACTCGCGTGATCTCTCGAAGAATTTCATAACAAACGGTTTCAACTGTCTTCACACTGCCGCGGCCTTCACAAGCAGGACAGCTCGAACATAGGATATGCTCAATACTTTCACGAGTACGTTTACGAGTCATCTCAACCAACCCAAGCTGCGTGAAGCCATTAATATTGGTTTTCACACGGTCTTTGTCGAGCGCAGCCTCTAAAGAAGTTAGTACTCGCTTACGATGTTCCTCAGACAACATATCAATAAAGTCGATAATGATGATGCCACCTAAGTTACGTAGACGCAGCTGACGAGCAATCGCTTGAGTCGCTTCTACATTGGTGTTGAAAATCGTCTCTTCTAGATTACGACGACCAACAAACGCGCCAGTGTTGATATCAACCGTGGTCATCGCTTCAGTTTGGTCGATAATCAGATATCCACCAGACTTTAATTCGACTTTACGATCCAATGAACGCTGAATTTCGTTCTCGGTATCGTACATATCAAAGATAGGCTTATCACCTTCATACAGCTCAAGCTTGTCTGTCAGCTCAGGCACGTATTCAGAGGTAAACTCTTTTAGGTTTTCATATTCTAGACGAGAATCGACCTGAATCTTGCTCAGCTCAGTACCGACGAAGTCACGTAAGATACGTTGGCTTAAGCAAAGCTCACCATACAAACGAGTACGCGCCTTGTGCTTACCACGACGCTCTAATACTTTTAGCCATAATCGCTTCAAGAATGCGGCATCTTGTGCCAACTCATTTGAATCTGCACCTTCTGCTGCTGTGCGGATGATGAAGCCACCGTGTTCGTCACAGTAACGAGACACGACTTTTTTAAGACGGTTACGTTCAGACTCGCTGTCGATACGTTGAGATACACCAACATGACTTGCGCCCGGCATAAATACCAGATAACGAGACGGTAGAGTGATATCAGTGGTTAAGCGAGCACCTTTAGTACCAAGAGGGTCTTTGACCACTTGCACCACAATGTCTTGCCCTTGACGGACAAGCTCTGAAATATCACGAACCTGAAATTGTTTCTTTTCGTTTTCAGCGACACATTCAGTGTGTGGGACAATATCAGAGGCGTGTAAAAAAGCTGCTTTCTCAAGGCCTATATCCACAAAAGCCGCCTGCATTCCCGGAAGAACACGGCTTACACGTCCTTTATAGATATTTCCTACGATACCGCGTCGAGCATCTCGTTCGACATGGATCTCTTGAAGAGCCCCCCCTTCAATCATGGCCACACGAGTTTCACTCGGGGTCACGTTCAGCAACAATTCAGCACTCATGGTGCACCTCAGGTTAGTAATTATAAGAATTCTTGCAGTAGCTGGTCCGTTTCAAATAAAGGTAAGCCGACAACGGCGTAATAACTACCTTCGATTCGGGTGACAAAGCGTCCGCCCAAACCTTGGATCCCATAGCTACCGGCTTTATCGCATGGCTCCCCTGTTTGCCAGTATTGTTCTATTTCTTTTTCACTGAGGGGTTTAAACCATACGTCGGTAATAATGATTTCTGTTCTTTGTTTTTCTTCTGAAACCACAGAAACCGCCGTCATCACTTGGTGACGTTCATTCGCTAACTGAGTAAGCATGCGCTTAGAGTCAGCAAAATCGGTGGGTTTCTCAAGCACTTGCCCTTGGCTTACGACGACTGTGTCAGAACCAAGAACGACTATATCAGAGCCATGATCTACAGTATCAGAACTAGGAACGACATGCTGCCTTTCAGAAGGGTTATCTTTCAATAAAGACAACGCAGCTAAAGCTTTATCTAAAGATAGTCGCTTAACATATTCTTCGGCGGTTTCTTGAGCGTGTTTACACTCTTCAACATCGGTTACGAGGACAGAAAACTCATAACCGAGTTGAGATAGCAATTCTTTGCGGCGTGGAGAGCCGGATGCCAAAACTAAATGTTTCTTTTCCATCGTCACGCTACCTCACATGCCAATGGCGACGCACGCGTCTCATTAATAAAAACATCCAAGGCCAAAGTATACAGTTTATCAATGCGCTCCATAACGATAACGGATTGAAAACAACATCTTGGATCAAATATTCACCAAAGAAGATCAACACCTCAAACAAGACCGTTAACGCGGCAATGATCATCGCTTGCTGCCATAACGCCATGTTACGAATGACGAGGAAGTTCATCGCAATAATGTACATCACTATTGCCATCATCATGCCTCGAATACCCAGAGTAGAGCCGATCAAAAGGTCCCACAATAAGCCTAAAATCAAAGCACTACCCACGTTAACACGATGCGGTAGAGCCAAAACCCAGTAACACGTAACCAGCAGTAACCAAGATGGTCTAAATAAATCTAAGCTACCAGGCCAAGGGATCGTCTGCAGAATCAGTGCTATTAAAAATGAGCAGAAAATTACTACCTTGCTTCTCAAAACGCTATTGGCCATCTTCGCCCTCTAACAATGCTTGTTCTATGCTCGATTGATCCGCTTGCATCTGTTTGTTTTCATCAGGCCATACAAGCAGCAGGTATCTGAGCTTATCGAACTCAACCACAGGCTCTGCTTTAATCACAGCGAACTCACGTTTCGGGTCGTAATCAACGGCCGTAACATAGGCGACTGGATAACCTTCTGGATATACCCCACCAAGACCTGATGTCACCAACAGATCTTCTTCTTGTATATCGGTACTGGTTGGAATGTGCTCTAGCTGGATCTCATCAATCATGCCATTGCCCGAAGCAATCACACGGATGTCATTACGAATAACCTGAACAGGAATCGCATTGTTTGCATCAGTGAGTAGTAATACACGACTATTATGAGCAGCAACGAAAGTGACTTGGCCGACAATGCCTTTTTCGTTGATCACCGGCTGACCTTCATACACCCCATCAATCTGACCTTTGTCGATCACGACTTGATGGCGATATGGTGAAGTGTCTACCGCCATAACTTCTGTGACGACTTTCTTCTCATCACGGATAAACGGCGAGCCTAACAGCTTACGAAGGCGCTTGTTTTCTTCTTGATATTGCTCAAGCAGAATCAGCTCGCTCTTCAGACGCAAGACTTCTCGTTTAATATTATGGTTAGATTCAATTAACCCTTTGCGAGTGCTAAAACGGTCGTAAACACCATCGAACATAGTGCGAGGCAAGTTGGCTGCATATTGAATAGGCGCAACCATGCTGTTTAATAGATAGCGAACATTTGAGAAAGCATCTAAACGACTATCAGCCAGCATAAGGCTGGCTGATAAAATTACAGCAAAAAACAGGCGCAATTGTAGAGAGGGACCTCTACCAAAAATTGGCTTCATTCTATATTTGGTCCTAGAGCTACATTTGATCCTATAGACAAGGTCCTAGGCTCTTTACATAAAACTAGATAAGAAAAGAGCCTAACACTAGATATTATTCTTCGCTGAACAGATCGCCGCCGTGCATGTCGATCATCTCTAGCGCTTTACCGCCACCTAGAGCAACACACGTTAATGGCTCTTCTGCAACAACAACAGGGATACCTGTTTCTTCTGTTAACAGGCGATCAAGGTCTTTAAGCAGTGCACCACCACCTGTTAGTACCATACCGTTTTCTGAGATATCAGAAGCCAGCTCTGGTGGACACTGTTCAAGTGCAACCATGACTGCAGATACGATGCCAGATAGAGGTTCTTGAAGTGCTTCAAGGATTTCGTTTGAGTTTAGGCTAAAGCTACGAGGCACACCTTCAGCAAGGTTACGACCACGTACTTCGATCTCTTCGACTTCATCGCCAGGGTAAGCTGAACCGATTTCGTGTTTGATCTTCTCTGCTGTCGCTTCACCGATCAAGCTGCCGTAGTTACGACGAACGTAGTTGATGATCGCTTCATCAAAACGGTCACCACCAATGCGAACAGAAGACGAGTAAACCACACCGTTCAGTGAGATAACCGCAACTTCAGTAGTACCACCACCGATATCAACAACCATTGAACCTGTTGGCTCAGAGACACGTAGGCCAGCACCAATCGCAGCAGCCATAGGCTCATCGATTAGGTAAACCTCACGAGCACCAGCACCTAACGCTGATTCACGGATAGCACGACGCTCAACCTGTGTTGAACCACAAGGTACACAAACCAAAACACGAGGACTTGGTTTAAGCACACTGTTGTCATGCACTTGTTTGATGAAGTGCTGAAGCATTTTTTCCGTTACGTAAAAGTCGGCAATTACACCGTCTTTCATTGGACGGATCGCTGAGATGTTACCAGGCGTACGACCAAGCATTTGCTTAGCAGCGTGGCCAACAGCAGCGACACTCTTTGCAGAACCCGCACGATCTTGGCGAATAGCTACAACTGAAGGCTCATCAAGAACAATGCCTTGGCCTTTTACATAAATAAGGGTATTGGCTGTACCTAAATCAATCGATAGGTCGTTTGAAAACATGCCACGAAGTTTTTTAAACATATTCTTCGCTCATCCTGCAAGAATTAGAAGACAAAAATTGCACTAAATGTACCAATGCCTTGCTGTTACGGCAAGGCATTGAAGTGCAAACATGGACTGAAACCCGCAATTTCTTACAGATTCCTAACTTAAGGGGCAAAAATTATATTATTACTGACCTGTTAAGCCACTTTCACCTCGGTAGATCACACGATCGTTACCGCGGTAGATACCAAATGTGACGACGGTGGATGGATCTTCATCACCCAGTTGGCGCCAGTTGTAACGTAGCCATGGTTGATCTTGATCACTGCCACTACATGAGATGTTATTTCCGCCATCGCTATCAGGCTCAGAGTCATCCATTCTTAACCACAGACGAACTTGCTCACGTGGCGCGTCTGTTCCTGCTGGCGTATTTTGATTTGCTGTGACCTCTTCTTCTCCATCATCCACATTTCCACTACCGTTAAGTGAAACTAAAGTGGTTGCCGCCCCTTCACTGTGCCAAATAACTTGTTTACAAGTATTAGCCCCATTGAAGGTACTGCGGTCATCATCCTCGTTAACAATAAACTCGCTGCCATCCCAGAACTCAGCGCGCAATGGAATAGTTAGAGTAGTATCAGAATTGCCACCAATATCATCGAGCGCCATTCGACCATATCGGGCAGGAGGTTGAACTGGGAATGCAGCTGAATCGGTAACAGGGTCTGAATCCGTAAATGACACAGGATCAACTCCTGTCACTGTTAAACCAAAATTAGTGGCTATTGAGCTAGCATCACTGGTATTGAAAGGACCATCTCTGCGGCTAACGTCATCTGAATCCGTAACTCTTTGCAGCTCAGCTGCATTGTCATTCAGTAACCAATGTTTACGATCAACAGACCAAGACCCAGCGTCCGTATCTAGCAAGAAATCATTATCTATACTGGTGTCATCCAGAATACCAAAACTAGCTTGCAGGTCTGAACTGAAGAATCGGTAGTTATTGAGCGCATCATCCGTATCACTCTCACCTGATGCCATTGGATATACTTGGTGAACTGTAGAGTCATAAGGTTGACTTAGGTACGCAATATTATTTTGATTTGTAACATTCCACTCAGGGTCACCTTGCATGAAGTATTTGGGGTAAAAACGGCCGATAGTTTTAGACCCAGTGACACCTGAATCACCATTTGGAGGGGCAATGGTGCTATAAAAGTTACCCGTTTCAATTGCAACCAATTCAAAACTTCCTACCTCTGAGTAGGTTAACCCATCAAGTTGGTACCCACCATTTGACTGATCACTAATTGAAATACTCGGAGATATCGTGTCGGGCATCAAATAGCCAAGTACACCCTCACTTGGTGTGTCTAAATAATGGGAAACACTGATCGAAGCTTGAGACACAAAATAATTCGAAGGAACACCTACATTATTTGAACATACGGAATTTACATTAGCTCCGGTAATCATGGGTTTCACGTCCACATCAAAGCTCTCCCCCGCTGCAACAAAGCCACTACTACTGGATTCTGTACTCGTTCCACTTGAATCGCTATCAGTACATACAGCAAACTCATAAGGTTTAGATTTGACAACAAAGCTACCAACCAACCCCGAACTTGCGGAATCAGGCTGTTCATAAATAGGACACCCTTCAATTTCAGAACAATCAAAGCTAGGATCATTGATAACTACATTAACTTGCCCAACATTGCTCCAATTTACTTCAGTTGTAGCACCACCATTATCAAAATTTAGATCTGTAACTGAGAAGTCATCAAGTGATCCATCTTCAGGGGTAGGCATTTCAAGAAAGTAATCTTTAGAAGCATCAAATGATAAGTTTTTAGTATAGCCATTTACTGGGCTAACAACGCCTTGATCACAAGCTTGAGCCGTCACCTCTACCACTAACTCTTGAGAGTCTTGAGCTGCATTCATATGTATTTGGCTTGGGCTTGTATCAAACTTATAGGGCACATAAAAAACTTGTGTCGATGTTGCGGGCTCTGAATCGTAGACTCCCCCAACACTGAAACTACCAACCGTATCAGAGTCTAAATACAAGGTTCGAATGCCACCATCAAACGTATAATCCGGAGTTTCACACGCATTGTTAGCTTCACCCTTACACCATCGCGTTCCCGTTGGGGTTACCGTCGCTTCAAACTGCTCATTAGAGTCGACCAATTCGCCATTCTCTTCTAGGCGAAACTCAACCGGAATTCGCTCACAGGTTAGGCTATATAATTGTTGAGGTTCTACAACCAATAATCCTTGCTGTACTGGGGGTTCACAAGAATAATCAGGTTTGATTATCGTTACACCATTATCAAGCACGGCGACTCTCGCTGTCACTGCACCATGAATAGCTGTCTGATTTAAATCTACAGTATCTGCGAGAATAAATCCTTTGAAAGTAGAGTTCCCAACGTCAAATATGACCTCACCTTTAGGAGCGTATATAATGGGATAAGCGAAGTCAGATTGTATATCAACTGCCAAGTTAAACTTCATACGTGTTATCACATTTATTTGAGAGTTGCCCTCAAAGGCATATACCAAATCTCCTGCATCATGCTCATAATTATCAAAGGTCACCGTGGAATTATCAGGAAAAACCAGTTCTACACCCGCCCCTCCACTAACTTTAACATCTGAGATATAACTGTCTTCATCTAAGACGACTCGAACTAGATTATAATCATTCCCCTGCTTGTTGATAACGAGCTTAGACAAGTTACTCTCAATGAAAACATCTATTGTTTCACCGTTAATTTGGTAAGAACATATCTCTGAATCCGCTCCGCAGCTCTGCAAAATATCCGAAGCCTTGCCCGTAATGGTTAAACTTTCTGATGGATTTTTTTCTGCAATAGAGGTTACGTAACTGCCTTTAATCTTTCTTAATTCAAGTTGGCTATCATTATTACCAACATCACATTGATGTTCATCACACACTGGAAAATTATAAATATGATAAAACTCACTCGCATCATCAAAACCCAATAATAAAAAGTCATCTTTTGTTGTCCATTTATCATTAAAGAGCTCATAGCCTTCAGAGACCTTTTTTAAAGATTGATTAATATAGTTATTAGACCAGCCGCTAAATTTTGTTTGCTGGCTGGTAACCGTCAATGAGCTATTCACACCAGTCCAACTCTGAATGGGCTCGGGAAACAAGTTACACACGTTGGCAACAGGAACCACCTCAGGTAACTCAAACGCAAAGTAACCCACTTCTTCCAGAATATGCGTGCGGTCTCTAAAGTCCTCATCTACAACAAAGCTAACTTGGTTCGTGTTAATGTTACATCGACGTAGCCAGCCTCCGTGTCCACCAGCCCTCTCTTGTTTATTAGCTATGATCCCGTCAATATTCGTTAGAGAGGTGGTAGCATACTTATCCTCACAGCCATCCAACATTGGGTCATTACCGCTTTGACTTGGCGTATCATACCCTCTTGCAAATTGAACCTTAAAACCATCAACATCAAGGTTAGTATTGGTGGCTAACGTCGCTAAAAACGCGATCTTCTCATCGTCATAATCATCGTTACTGCGGTGAGAAGCACTTAGCTCCAAAAACAAATCAATGTATGACGTTTCATCGGTTCGCCTAACCTTGCCAGAGGTCATCCATTTATCATTGTTATTTCGAGTTTGAATTTGATGCAATACCACCGGATTAGAAGAAAAGCCAGCTCCGCCAAAATCGCTATAAAGGACTCTATCATTACTATTTGAGCCTGATTTAGCACTGGCTGCATCGGTGTTCAAATAACCCGCTATGACTTCATGGCCATTAAAATCGGCCACACCGGGCTCAATCGCAAGGTAACTGACTTCTGTTATCGGTTGGCTATCTAAATCTGAACCACCGCCATTCTTTGGCGCCTTAATCTGCTTGATGGTCGCTTCGGTTTTGCTTACCTCGGTAACCATTAACGTTGCAGGAGCATCCGCGTCAGGGGCACTTGAATCAATGGTTGGCATCACAAACACCAGTGGCGTGTTGGTATAAGACTGAGTCAGTGGGATCTTACATTCTCCACCAGAGCACTGAACGATACCAAATTCATACTGAGCATCGTTTGAATAAACCGGCGGTGGCTCGATATCCGAGCTGTCACATTCTAGTTCAGTACTGTCCCCACTATTAATATCGACGCTTTGCGGGTGAATACCTTTAAAGTCTGCGGGGTAATTGCCTAAAAAAGTAAAACCCTGCCCATCGTCAACGTAGTAGTCTGCGGTTCCGGCATCATTTCCCGCTCCCGGCTGATAAATCAGTTGAACACTATAGTCTCCCCCACCAACCATGTAACGAGGATCGCGAATAAAGGGCGTATCTCCCACCGTAGGCTCATTAATATCATTGGTCCAGATGGTGTATTCCGGGCGGTTATTTCCGGGCTCTTGCTCTGCAAACACAGATTCAACAAGCTGGGCGGAATTGATATTAAATGATATTTTAAATTCACCGCTCGGATCTACGTTACAAGTCGACGCTGTCGCGATCAAAGGGAATAGGCAGAAACAGGCAACTAAAATATATCTACATGCTTTCATCGTATTGACTCCCTCACCCAAACTTCTTGAATTCGTTGCACTTGGTTAATACCTGACCCGCAAATGGCAGTAGATTCAATCTTAAAAAAACCAACATCATCTAAAATTCCGATCGGAGTACAAGTTAACTCTTCAACTGCACAGATAGTCGACATCCCACTACTCACTTGGTTTGAATTTAAGTTACCACAGACGGTGCTCACACTGGTTGAAACCGCAGGCGAAACCGTTAATGGATAAACTTGAGTGAGTGCCCACTCATTAGCGGAATGTGCTAATAGCCAAGCCTGTGTTCCAAGTTGTTTACGCGTCAATGTATCGTGGTTTGACCATTGTACTTGCACTAAAGAAGTCGCAAGAAAGCCCATCACCACAATAACAAATATTGCAACGACCAAAACACTGCCTTTTTGGGATGATTTACTATGGCGCATTAAGTACCTGCACATCTTGTTGGTAAACACTTACTTCGTTGTTTTGCTCAAGTACAAGATCGATGTGAATCACGCCACCTCTTTGTAAACTTGGCTCTTCGTAACGAAAATTACTGTCGGCATAATTGATGCTATCCGCCACAGTGACTCCGTTACGCTGGATTAAACCTTGATTCTGAATAGTATCGTTTACTAAACAGTAACTCACCGGAGCACTATCACTGTCATCGTAAATATAATGACGTTTAGCAATAGATTGACTACTCAAACTTACCGAAGAAGCGGTAAACACATTGCTCGTTGAGACTAACCCCGACACAGGAATTCGCTTAGTTGAACCAGCCACCAACTCCGAGTACGCGGTTGGGTTAATAATAAGGAAATCATCTGCATCGAGTATTGGGGAGTCTTGGCCGATAATAAAATTCAGTTCATCTGTCGCTTCATCAAGGTGATAAAAGCCTGAGTACTTAATAGCGTAAAAGGTAAGACATTTTTGAGCAAAAACCGAAGCCGGAGTAATACTCGAATCAAAACTATTAGGGACCGCATGACTGATTTCTCGCGACATTTTCTCAACAACAAACTGCCCTTTTACTTGCACCTTTTGTCTATCGATAGTGTCGACATAACCTTTCATGCCGTATTCAACAAAGCCTGCGATCGCTAAACCAATCACACCTACGACGACAATCGTTACAATCATCTCAATTAAGGTAAAACCACGTTGCTTCATCAGTAGTTCCCCTTATAAGCAACGACGTTATAACGATTATTACCACCGAAGATCTGTATCTCAACACGCTTCATCGGGCCAATTGTGTTGTCATCAATTCCGTCCATGTTGCCATCGTAAAACACAGATACTTCCACCCGAAAATTGGCATAGCTATCATCTATCTGTTCATCAAGTATATTGGCTAATTCATTCGTAGTACTCGACAGGCAGGCGGATTCAGTCGCAGCCGTATACCAGCAACCAATATAGTCGTCCACGTCATTAAACGTTGCTGGCTTACCTTCTTGTTCACCATCATCAATATCAACCCCAAGCTTGTCGGGATCAGTGCAACCACTATATTCAAAATCACCACAACGCATTACCCCTCCGTCAAAGTCACTATTATGGTCAAAGCCACGTGCCAATATTTGATTCATTAAGCTCTGCCCTAAAGCTACTGAGCGGTTTTGATATTGAGGGTCAGCGGAGCCCGCCACTTGAGGAGCTAAAAAACTAGTAATCGTGACCATAGCAACGCCCAGTACGATAATCACCACAATACTTTCAATAAGAGTGAAGCCACGGGAGCGCATCATAAACATGCTCCCTCACGCACGTAACCTTGAGAATTAATACAAACTTGGGCGCTATTATTTGAAGAAGTAGAGTTAATAGTAATATTCACTCCAGCACTTACTGAAGGGTTCCCCAATAAATCAAAGTCGATAACAGTATTCGCTGGAGAAAACGTTATGTCTGATATACGTACATAATCACTACGCGCATCGGCTTGTGACTTTTGAGCGCTGTTCGATAGATTTAAACTGCAAGCGGTGACAGAACCTAGACAGTTACTATTTATAGCAAGGCGAAAACTGTCATTAGCCGCTGAAACGTTCGATTGCATTCGATTGACTTGGATTTGGCGAATTACGGAAATGGTTTGCTCTTGCGCAGTAAAAGTAGAAAAGCTAGATGTACCGACGAAGCGACTTGCGGCAAAGGTGGAAACAATACCGAGGATAATGATAACGATGATCAGCTCTACCAGAGTAAAGCCTTTGGGTGGGGGGCTGTTATCCATAATAAGTCTCTAACTGCCTAGCGAATACTGATTATACAAGATAACGAAACTAACGATCTTATGTATATGAATAGTTTTGATATTTATGAGCGATAGGAAGAAAAAGGCCGACAAAAGCCGGCCTAAAATCTAGATAATATTCACTGGAGATTATAAGCCACAGTTTCCATCGGCACCATCAACAATCAATACAGTCGCAGGCGTATTCGCATCAATAGCTGCTGTATACTGAACACATTGCACAGTGTATCCGTCTATACCAATGTCAATAGTAGTATTTGTAGGGTCAGTTGCATCATCTTCAGAGCTATCTAAAACCACGAACTCATTTGATACATCTAAGGTTTGCATGATACCGCCTTGGTTAGCAGTTTCATCGTTAACAGCAACAGGGTAACCAAAACTATGTGCTATACCTTCAACTACAGTACCTGGATTATCATCATCAGTAAAAGCAGTATATGTTGTAGCTTCAATGCCGTTGATTGCCGCTTTACCATAAGAGATCCCCATGGCTCCTGCTACAGCCCCACGTAAGCCCTCTAATGTTGCAGTGCGAGCATCATCTTGCAGGTTTAGGAAACGCGGTGCCGCAGTTACAGCAAGAATACCTAGAATAACAATTACAACCACTAGTTCGATTAGGGTGAAACCGCCTTGTCTTTTCATAGTTAAGCTCTCTCTATGTTTAATTTTACGCAGACTTACTGCAAAGTTACGGTCACACGACCAGTTTTAATTTCGTAAACAAATTCATGTTCTGTACTACCTTCTAATTGAACGTAAGTACAGGTTGCATCACCTGAATTCGCTTGCGCTGAATATTTGTAATTTGAGTCATTAGCGACATCTGAAACCGCACCTACTTTAGGTGGATTTTGCAGCAAGTTTTCCATCAACTCAGAACATGTTTCATCTGAAATATCTTGTGGAGCAGTGCTCGAATTATTGTTCAGAGTCCACGGATAGCCATCACGAAAGTCGGTCTCGACGTTGTTACTGTTTTTTGATCTTGTTAACCAAAAATCAACACCATCATAGTTTACAGTATTGTATGTTTCAACACCTATCTTCTCTGATGGCCTAGCCTCTGCTTCCCACTGTGCTCTTGCCGACAGTACTGCTGTCGCAAAACCGCCAGCAACGCCTTCAATACTGGATTTCTTGGCTTCATCCGTCACATCAAGAAAACGAGGCAACGCAGCGACCGCCAATAAACCAACAACTACGATCACTATCACTAATTCGACAAGGGAGAAACCCTTTTGATTCTTAAGCATTTTCTACCTACTCATCTAATTATTAACGCGCATTATACATTCGCGCACGTATAAAACCATACTAAAACTGTCAATATTTTCACAAAGCCAAAATATTGGCTTTTACACTAAACCTTTCTCTTTCAAGTAATATATCTACCTGATATTTATCAGTATAATGATAACTACAGTGAAAGTGTCTGTTGTCACTTTTATCTTCAACTCTTGGAGAGCTTAGCCCTAAAATGCTCCCTTGAGGATATAATTGATCCAGCCAATAATTACAGTCTCGCTCCGTACCTTGGATAGGCATTACCCACCCAGTTCTGCTGTAGATCTTTGGGGGTTCCGAGCCTTCTTCTTGCCCAGCACCCGATAACAAATACTGCTGTTTGAACAAATTGGCTTGCTCTAAAATCCGCTTGCTCGCGACGATAAATGCCGTGTTAGTCGCTTCTTCTTCTACCGTTTTGAATGCCGAAAGCACACCGACAATAAGAAAAAGAATAACCACTGTCCAAATAACAAAACGTGAGCGTTGTAGGTTATTTAGCATTCCCTAGCCTTTGATCGCATCCAACATTCCCCACATCGGCAAGAAGATACCTAGCGCCAAAATCAGCACCATGCCTGCAACGATGGTTAACAAAATGGGTTCAATTCTGGCGGTTAAGGTTTTCAGATCGTAATCGACTTCGCGGTCATAAAAATCAGCCACTTCAAGTAATAGCTCATCAATACGCCCCGTCTCTTCACCGACGGAGATCATTTGTATCACGAGCGGTGTGAAAATTTCGCTGTTAATCGCGGTCGACGAAACCGTACTACCGGCTTCAATGGCCGATTTCATGGCTTGAACTCGCAACTCTAGAAAACGGTTATCTAAAGCTTCCGCCGAAAGCGCTAGCGACTGGTTCAGTGGAACACCCGCTTTAAGCATCAAAGCAAAAGTACGCGAGAAGCGTGACAACAGTGCTCGATTCACTACCCCGCCAATGACCGGCATTTTTAAGCGTAATCGATCCCACTTTTCCAAGCCTTTGTCTGTCTTCACCCAAGCTTTAAAAGCGAAGATAAGACCAAAGATCACTCCAAGCATTAAGCCCCAGTAATTCACAAAGAACTCAGACATACCAATCAAGATACGAGTAGGCAGCGGCAAGTCGACACCAAAGCGCGCAAACATGCTTGAGAACTGTGGAATAACCTTGATGTTAAGAATGAACATTGCAATCAAGATAAAACTGATCACGAATGTTGGGTAACGCATCGCAGTCTTAATTCGTTTGCGAGTCTCAACTTCTTGTTCGTAATATCCAGCTAATTGCAGTAAAGCCTGATCTAGACGGCCTGTGTTTTCACCAACGCCAATCATCGAGACAAACAACGGACTGAATACCTTTGGGTGCATCTGCATTGACGCCGCTAAGCCGCGACCATTGGTTAGCTCAGCAACCACCTCTTCCAAGGCGGCTTTCAGCTGCTTATTTTCGCAGTTTTGAGTGAGGCCTTTCATCGATCTTAATAGTGGTACACCCGCTTTGGTTAGGCTGTATAACTGTCGACAAAACAGAACCAACACCTCTAACGGTACACTCGGAAAGAACAGACTCGATACATCCATATCTAAGACTGAACCACCACTTTTGCCCAGTTTGATAGAGGTTGGAATGATCCCTTTACTCATCAAGCTTTCAGCAGCAAGATCTTCGTTATTCGCGTCTAATTGCCCACTTACTTGACTACCATCAGAGCTGCGACCTACATAACGATACGTTGGCATATCATTCTACCCCTACAGATAAATTGGGTCAGTGGCACCGGACGCATCACCTTCGCCAAGATGCATTATCTCATCAAGACTCACGACACCTTGCAGAGCCAATTCCATCGCAGAAGCCAATAACGGTTTATAGTTTTCAGACTGTCTCGCCTTTTGAGCAAAACCTACCGCATCATTAGCTCTCAGTGCATCCATCATGTTTTGCTCTAGCTCCAACATTTCAAATACACCAATTCGCCCGCGGTAACCCGTTAAGTTACAGTTCTGGCAACCACGGCCTTTCATAAACGGCACACCTACTTGGTTAGGGAAACGGACGCTCAGCCATTGCTTGCGAGGTTCATCTAACTCATCCTCAACCTTACAATCTGTACACACTTTACGAACTAATCGCTGTGCGACTACTGCTCGAACAGCGCTCGCGACCAAGTAACCCGGAGCACCCATATCCATCATACGCAACGCGCTGTCTACCGCATCATTGGTATGTAACGTACTTAATACTAAGTGGCCGGTCAGTGCAGCTCTCAAGCCTATCTCAACGGTTTCGTGGTCACGCATCTCACCGATAAGAATAATATCGGGATCCTGACGTAGAAAGGTTCTCAAGATAGTAGAGAAATCGAGATTGATCTTAGGGTTTACCTGAACTTGATTCACACGAGGTAGGCGGTATTCCACCGGGTCTTCCGCAGTAATGATCTTTTTACCCGGTTCGTTTAATTCACTTAACGCGCCGTATAAGGTTGTTGTTTTACCTGAGCCGGTTGGGCCGGTAACCAAAATCATGCCATGTGGACGGCGCAATTGTTGACGCAGACGAACCAACAGATCACTCGGTATGCCCGACTCTTCTAGTTTACGTAGGCCCGCTGATTGGTTAAGAAGACGCATAACCACTGATTCACCGTGCTGTACCGGCATGGTCGACATACGAATATCAACCGACTGACCTTTAGCTCGGATATTAAATCGGCCGTCTTGAGGAAGACGTTTCTCTGAAATATCGAGGTTTGCCATCAGCTTCAAGCGCAGTACAAGTGCTGAAGCAATATTCACTTCATTCAGCAATGTTTCATGCAGCACACCATCAATACGCTGACGAAGACGCAATACGTTTGAATCTGGCTCGATATGGATATCCGAAGCACCAACCTGAATAGCATCTTCAAATAGTGAGTTGATCAGCTTAACGACGGTAACTTCATCACTGTCTTCTTCAGCGATATCGAAATCAAAAGCATCATTAACTTGGTGTTCAGCGTGAAGTTGCTCAGCAAACGAGGCAATCTCTTTGGTTCTTCGATAATAGCGATCGAAGCCATCAACCAATTGCCTTTCTTGAGCAACAACGAATTCAAGCGCGTAATCGCCGAGCTGACCAAGCAAAGACTCTTGGGCAAACAGATCCGCAGGGTCACTCATTGCAACACGCAAAGTGTCACCTTGGCGCCCAATCACTAAGGCACGAAGGCGACGAGCATGTACTTCGGGTAAAAGCTGTACTGCTTCAACATCGACAACGGCTCGGCTTAAATCAATAAGAGGAATCGCTAACTGCTGCGACAAAAAGCTCAGCATTTGCTGTTCTGACAAGAAGCCAAGCTCAATTAGCGCATCACCCAGCTTACGCCCAGTACTTTTCTGAGCGGCCAGTGCTTGTTCAACTTGAGCCTCAGTGATAATGCCTTCTTCGACAAGCAAATCACCAAGTCTTTTTCTTAATCTAATTTGCATCGCCGCTCTCCTCTAAAGCATTGAGTATTTTTAACCGGTCACGCACAAAGCTTTGTGATTGAGATGAGATACCGACTCTGGTTAACGCACCTTGGTATGACGCTTTAGCAGCTGTGAAATCGAGTTGACGTTCTTGCTGAATCGCTAAGCCTAACCACCAGCGAGCATTATCTGAATCGACCTCAACCAACTTTTGGTAACTTTCCAATGCCACTTCTTCTTGCTGACTCTTTTGACTCAAGGCCGCACGCATCGCCAAATAATTTTGGGTAGGGTTCGGTGGTAAATGTATTAACGGACTTAAAGCCGCTTCTGATTGATTCGCTTTTACCAGCAGTTTTGATAACCCTAAACGCAGTTTTTCACTGTTGATGTTGAGCTTGATACCAGACTGATAAAGCTCATAGGCTTTGCGAGTATCGCCTTTACCAAAATAGAGAATCGCAAGTTTCTGACGGACATCTTCATTTCTTGGGGTATAACGCAGCGCCTCGGTATAACCTTTCAACGCACCAGTAAGATCGTTCGCATCAAGCGCTTTCTGAGCTCGACCTTGTGCATTCACAGATAGCTGTTCCGGAGTTAACTCAACCTGCTCGATCAACATTCCGCTATTTTCTGAACCACCAGAGGTTATAGGCTCATTAGAGATAGACGCAGGATCTTTTTTGGCCACACTAGCAACGTAAACTGGTTGGGGGATGTCAGTCCTAATCGTTTTAGGCGTGCTTAGAGGTTTAGCCGGTGTTTGTTGTTTTGTCGCTTTTGGGGCAGACATAACAACTGATTCGGAAACACTAGGCTTAGATTGAGCGCTTTTTGCCATCGCAGTGTTTTCTGTTGAAAGGATCGCAGAGTCTAGTGTCACCAATTTCTTAGTTGGCGATGAGATAGGTTGAGCAACTTCCTGAATGCCATTTGAATCATCAACGACAGAGACTTGAACCTGTAAATCTCGAGTTGAGATTGACTGCTCAACAATAGACTGATCAATCACAGGGCCTTGCGATATCGCCCAACCGCCCATCGCTAAGCTCAAAGTAAAACCTGCAACAACCCAAACTAGGGGGGAACGCGTTTTTACTTTAGGTACGACTGCGGCTTCAATCGAAGTCGCTGACTTTTTCTTTGCCAATTCAGACAAGGCGTTGTTAATGACGCTCATAATTAATTCCAACCCCACAGTATTGGCGTTTTAAATTTAGGCTTACACACATCGTACGTTTCATGCATAGCTGAAAAAAGATGTTGGTTGTCGATACTTTTCTTATCTTCACTGAACGAAAGCAATAGAGCCTTATGGCAAAGTTGGTTTATCAATCTAGGGATACCTAACGACGAACGACAGATCGCCTTTTTTTGATTCAAGCTGAATAACTCAGGACTGCCACCAGATTTAGCGATTCGATTATCAATATAAGCCACCGTTTCATCGAGATTCAGCGGTCTCAGTGTCGAACTAAATGTGATTCTTTGGCGAAACTGCCTTAGGTGATAAGCCTCTAATCGAGCATCCAATTCTGGCTGACCTAATAGAACAATCTGCAGCAGTTTTTTATCTTCCGTTTCAAGGTTACCAAACAACCTTAATGTTTCGAGCGCTTCATCCGATAGAGCCTGAGCTTCATCAAGAATAGCCACCACTCTTAAACCAGAATTGTGCAATTCAATGAGCTTATGCTGAATGTTATCAACCAAGGTTGCTTCATTATCGACAGCTAAACCAAGCTCTGTTGCAACCGCCTGGCGCAAGTCTGCCCCTGATAACACAGGGTTTGGTAAGTAGATCAGAGCTGTACAGTCATGTAGGTGATTGACCAACATCCGGCAAACCATGGTTTTTCCAGTGCCTACCTCTCCGGTCACCTTAATCACGCCCTCGCCCATTTCCAACGCCGAGATTACCGTCTGAATCGCTTCGAAATGAGGCGCTAAACCATAGAAGAAATCGGTATTCGGCGTTAAGGTAAATGGCAGTTGTTCAAAACCAAAGTGAGCTTGATACATACGACGACCTAGCTTAGTGAGACACTGCCACTCTATATTGAGAAAGTAAGCAATTACTCTTCATCAGGGAACCACTGCTGAAGAAGATCACGTGAACGCTCCAACTCATTTTGCCAAGTATTCACACCCACGATCGTTGGCTTAAGCAAGATCACGAGTTCAGTTTTTTGCGTTAACTGATTGGTGTTACGGAACAAATGACCTAAGGCTGGAATATCACCGAGGAATGGAACTTTAGAGGTCACATCACTGGTATTTGATTTCATTAACCCACCAATAACCACAACATCTCCATCTTTGGCGCGAATCACTGAATCAGACTCACGAATAGAGCTTTTCGCCAAAGGAAGTTGCACCAAGCCCGTCGTGGAACCTAGGTTGAGCTCTTTCACTTCTTCCTCTACCTCAATAACGGCTGGGTGTACATGTAAGAACACGCTACCTTTATCGTCTATCTGAGGGGTAACATCTAAAGAGATACCAGAGAAGAACGGAGTTAATTCAACTTCAGGTGCGACATTCGCGTCATCACCACTACCGACCGAACTTGATAAATCTGTTACGTAGTATTCGTCGGTACCCACTTTGATAACCGCTTTCTGGTTATTTGCCGCCGTGACTCGCGGGCTCGATAGAACATTAAGGTCACCTTGAGTGTCCATAAAGCTCAAAACTGCTTCAAAGCTGCCATCTGAAATCGTTACGTTAGTTTGTCCGCCTAACAAAGAGCTGATTGCATCTAACGGCGGTAAAGTACTTGCCGGACGATCAATTACAACGCCACCGCTGCCAATCGACTTAGACAAATTCGACCAGCTAATTCCCTGTTGGTAGCCGTCACTCAAGGTCACTTCCATGATTTTGGCTTCCAAGATAACTTGGCGCTGCAAACGCTTCTGAGAAATACCTAAGAACTCTCGAACCTCACGAATTTCGTCAGGGTAAGCACGAACCGTAATCACACTGGCTTGCGGGGTTACCACTACGCTTTGCCCATCACCAGAACCAATGAGGTGAGCAACTGCCGCTTCAAGCTGTGGCCAGAAATCACTTTCAGAGGTCGTTTCAATCTCTGTTCCGCCATTCGATGTCGAATTCGATGAGTTAGAAGAGTTGGATGAATTTGACGAGTTTGAGTTCGAGCTTGAAGAGCTCGATGAATTCGAATCTGAGTTAGAGATCGTGCCGGTGGTGATCGTCGTTAGTGAGCGACCAGAACGCTTAACTTGTAAGTAATCGACAGGGA
Organism: Vibrio sp. 10N.286.51.B11; assembly: GCF_041469245.1. NCBI lineage: Bacteria > Pseudomonadati > Pseudomonadota > Gammaproteobacteria > Vibrionales > Vibrionaceae > Vibrio > Vibrio sp. 10N.286.51.B11. The sequence continues at coordinate 191,092 of NZ_JBFRKI010000026.1, forward strand.
TCGTTACGGTGCGAAGACCGGCAGGATAAACTTGAATCACTTTGCCACGCTTTTCAATATCGTAGCCATACATATCTTGAGCAACAGCCAGTACCTCATCTAACGTCACGTCCGTTAGATTAAGCGTAAGGTTTCCAGACACACTTGGGTGAATAGCCGCACTATATTCCGTACCTTTCACTAAGCTGGCAAAAAAAGTTCTCGCTTCAACGCCTTTTGCCTGAATACGAAAACGCTTAACCGTTTCCATCCCCGGAGACATCGAGTCAGAATTAAGCTGAGGCATAAGGTCATCTTGAACCGACGAAGGCAGCTCATGAAGCGCTCTGCTATTGGCTTCATTAATTGATTCGTTTAAAGACTCTTTAATCTCAACAGGATCTCTATGCCCCATCGAACAGCCGACTAAAGATGACACTAGGATTGCTACTACAAGTTTACGCATGTCTTCACTCTAACCTTAATTATTCTTAACATCTAAAGAGAACATCTCTAATTTCCACTGCTTAGAGCTTCTCTGCAGAGTGACGTATTCTGGATCTATGTTCTTAACTCGGTACCCTCTGATCGTTTCCCCTTGTCCGAGAATCTGACCATTCATAATCGCATAGCAAGGCGTATCTCCCTTACACACGATGCTTTCTAAAGAAGGCAAGCGATAACGAGTTGGTGCTTTCTTAGCAGGCGCCGTTTTCTGTTGAGGTGAAAGCCAGCCTAATGGCGCCGTGGGATCTTGCTCAGCCCACACAAAAGAGCTACTAAATAGCAAGGACAACAAAAGAGTTCTAACCACCGATAAACTCCTGTCTAGTACCTAATGTGTAAACCTCGAACACCAGTCGAGCTTTAGGATATTCTTCTACTGAGTATTCAAATGTGCGCCAGTAGTAACTCACAGGTAGAGACTCAAGTGCTTGAAGGTAAGCTGAGATATCAAAGTAACTGCCGGTTAGCTCCATTCTTACAGGGTGAAGAAAGTAGCCTGAATATTCGCTGGTCTCTTTATTGTTCGAAATCGCTTCTGGTTTTAATGACTCTAGCGATTCAAGCTTTAGTCCATTACCGGCGTTAAGAACGCTCTCCAGTAACTGCGACATTTGAGAAGGTGTGATTAATCCATCAACAATCTGAGAAAGCTGAAGAGAGAGATCTTGGCTCTCCACCAGCAGCTTTTTGTACTCTCGATTAATTTCTTTGTCTGGGTCTTTGTTTAACTGAGCTTGCAGAACAAGTAACTCACCTTGCTGCCTTTGATTCGATTGAGTCAGGCTGCTCGCCTTGGCATTTTTAGCTTGTAGATCGAGATACGCAGGCTCAACCAATAAGGTGAACAACAACATCGATAGGCCAACAAAACCACACACAAAAAGTAGCCATTTTTCTCTTTGACTTAATGCAAGAAACTTATCGCTCAGCTGGTTCCACTGCTGCATTATTTACTCTCCCGACGAGTACTTAGCTCAAACGTCACCACATCCTGATCATTACGGCCAATTTTTAGTTTTTCAAAAGTGCGTCCGACTAAATTAAGCTCACTTTTAAACTGACCAATCCAGTTCGGAACGACATTTGCGTTACGAGCCAAGCCACTAAGATCTAAAGTATCGTGGGTCATGTAGATGTGCGAAAGAGAAATGTCATTTCGGCCTAATTTAGCTAAGGAATTCATGACGCCAGAATACCCGACTTGTTGGGATTCGTCGTATTGTCCAACAGCCTTCAAAGCCTCTTTTTTAGCCTCAGTCTCACGTTTGAGACGCGCAACCGCCGCGACTTTCTCTGGAGACGGTTTATGCTGAGTTAACTTACTATTCAATTGGTTAACTTGTTTGTTAAGTTGATTCGAGTCTTGTTGCAGGGCTGTTAGCTCTTTATCTAGATTAGAAACTTGATACTGCATTGCGAAGTAACCACCAAGCATCAAAACACAAATTACTCCCCAGCTCGCAACAACATTGGTCAGCGTAAAATATTCTTTTTTAGGCTTAAGGTGTTCAGGGTAAAGATTGACCTTAAACGTCTCTTTTTCAGCTGCAAGTTTAAGCAACAAACTCTCTGAATTATCACGCTCACCTTCAACCAACAGTGAAACTGTCGAGCTCAATGTACTGTTTAAGGCACTTTGTAACTCTGCTTCATCTTCTTCGTCACAACAGATTTTAAGCTGGTGAAGCTGGGTGCCTTTAATTTGAGAAGAAAGGTAATCAATCGAGCGTTGAAGCTCTAAAGCGAGGCCATCTAACTGCAGAGCACTTGACGCAACACCCGTTAAAGGTGGCACAACACTGCGGATGGTTCTTTGAAAACAAACGGTATTTTCGACAAACGCACCCAATTTAAAGTGTGAATTGACGCTACGTTGTAAAAGAATGAAATTAGACAGTTCGCCTGCACTGTAACCCCAGATTTCATCTTCAGGAGCAACACCTATTAATTCAACCTGAGCCGAATTAGTGATATTCAAAAGCTTGTCCAACAGCTTTTTAGGCAGGACATATACTTGCAGCTTGTTCGACGTTGGTAACGCGACCGCACTCGCAGTAATTTCCGTGACTCTTTCTGAAACAAGATCTTTGAGTAAAAAAGGCAGTGCTACCGACCATTCACTCTCTGGAATGTCCGGTTTATCAATTTGGTAGGTTTGGTAGTAGTTAGCACAGACAATCAGTTGGACGCTATTACTGGTAAACGCCTCACTGCTAAGCGATTTTTTTAGCGCACTCTCCCAGTCCCCATTAACCACGGGAATGCTGGCTACTTGAGGATCTTGTTCTGTCGATGAAATATAAATGGCGTCATTGCCCAGCAAGACAACTTGCGAGCTACCTTTATTATTCGTTGGCTTTATTTTGTCTAAAATCGCTTTAAAATTCATTCTTAACTACTACTCTTACGCCATCGATTTCTTCGTCCAACTTTGACAACAGATTCCGCTTTCGCGGCTTTTTCTGCTTGATTAGGCAAAGGGATAATTTGTTGTTCTTCGTCGAAATATCTCCCTTGATAGCCGTTAATGCCTAACTCTATCAAGGTATTCTTTTCTTGTTTTGTCTCGACTCCAACGGCAATAACTTGAGTTGGAGAATCACCACACGCCCCAATTAAGCTGCGAACAAACAGTTGGTTCTCATGCCTTTGGTCGATTTTCTTTATTAGGCTTCGATGAAGCTTAATATAATTAACCTTCAAATCCTTTATATAGTGAGTGCTAACAATGGTTCGCCCAGCTTGGCCAACCACAACTTTACACCCTAAACCTCGCAACATCTTTGCCACCGGTCTCATATAATCAAGATGAGCAATCAAGTGCCCTTCTGGAAACTCAAACGCAAGCTGAGAGCGGTGTTGAGCAGAGAGCTGTAACAACTCACTCCTAAACCACTTAAAGTGCTGTTTATTAGCAAACGGGGTAACATTCAGATTCACTGAATAGTTGATAGGTTGAGTTGATTCTTTCAAGGATTTCAACACAACCTTTAGAACCGATTGGTCCATTTGAGCTTGATAACCCACTTGCTCTACCGCAGGCATAAATCGAGACGATTTCAATAAACCTTTGTCAGGATCCTGAATTCTAGTAAATATTTCTCTATGCAATTCATTAACTTGACCAGATTCCGGCATAAGATAACACCGCTGAGCAAAGATTACTAAATTTTCAGGAAGCAGCGCTTTATCAAGTAATGTTCTCCAACGAACACTGCCTCTATCAAGCTCATTCTTATTCTCTTTCGGGTAACGGCTCCAGTTATTAATACGCTCTAACTGAGCACTCTTTAGTGCCGTTTCCGTTTCATCCATGATCTGGCTATGACGCTCACCTTCGGTATACATGGTCACACCAATATGACACCAGTTATCCGACTCTAAAGGCTCTGGCGGAGTTAGCTTATCTAACTGCCTTAAACACTGAGCAGCCAAGGTCGCAATATCTTTTGCGCCCTGATGAGGGATAAATACAGCAAAGTCCGCTTCGTAATAGCGAGAAAAAATGACATCGGGATAGCGTTGAACGATATTCGACAGTACTTCACCGACTTCAATAATAAAGCCGTCTGTGGTTTGCTTATCGTTAGCATCACTAACTTGCTCCCATTCGTCGATACGTATCAGTAACACACCGCCTCGAGCACCACTTTCATGCAGTGCCGATTCCAGCTTATTATCGAATAAAACTCGGTTTGCCGTTCCCGTGAGTTTATCTAGGAAAGTATGGGTACGAATAAAGGTATCAAAGCGACTTCGTTCTTGACGAGCATCTTGTAGCTCTTCAATCAATACATCTAAGGCTTCGCTTGCGGTATAAGGCCACTCTCGCTCATCTCCCTTTGCATGAGCTTCAACCTGACCGGCCAAGATCATTCTTCCTCGCTCTTCCAAGATTTCAGAACCCATGAGTTGTTCTTTCAACCAACGAACACCGCGAGCAAGACAGAACAGAACCAATGCGACAGCCAAAGTAATTGACCACATCGCTTCCATTGAGTAGTTGTAGCCAATATAAGGAGGAAGTGCTTTAAATTCGATTCGGTAGCCTTCATTACGCTCTAAAATGAAGCTTTTCTCATAAAGACGATTGGGATCAATTTGTGGGGAGGTATCTTTGAAACGATAAACGATGCCGGTCTTGTTCGAGAGTTTCATCTCAACAATATTGCTCGCCTGCAACATCTTAGGCATCCAACGCTGCATTGAATACGCGGCGTCAGGGTCTTCCATCTCTTTATCTACAACGTCGACAATGCCAACCAAATAATGGTCTAAATATTCCTGTCCAATACGCTTAAAGGAAAGTGTGCCACCAATAAAAAGAATGAACATCGCGCTGATCACTATCACGGTGACAAATGCGACCAATCGAGTGCTCAATTTTAGTGTCGGGGTATATCTCATGAATAACGAAATCCTTTTCAACTCACATTATACCGTATTGCTACTTATACTATAAATTGACGTTGTAAATAAAGCGTTAAGAATTGTAGGTAACAAAAAGCCGCGATGAACGCGGCTTTTTCCAATTTAATACTGTCTTTATAATATATTAAAAACAGGGATTAAAATGGGATGTCATCATCAAAATCCATTGGCGGCTCATTATATTGAGGTTGAGCCTGCTGAGGAGCTTGTTGAGGTGCTTTTGGCTGCTGTTGAGCGGGAGCACTGTATTGTTGTTGCTGTTGTTGTGGCTGCTGTGGCTGACCCCAACCACCTTGCTGTTGGTTGTTACCCATGCCACCTTGAGCAGGAGCACCACCTTGAGCACGGCCGCCAAGCATTTGCATTACACCATTGAAGCCTTGAACAACCACTTCAGTTGTGTAGCGATCTTGACCGCTTTGATCTTGCCATTTACGAGTTTGAAGTTGACCTTCAATGTAAACTTGAGAACCTTTACGTAGGTACTCACCAGCAACTTCCGCAAGCTTGCCAAACAGAGCAACACGGTGCCATTCTGTTTTTTCACGCTGCTCGCCAGTTGCTTTATCACGCCATGACTCTGACGTTGCAATGGTAATGTTCGCTACTGCGCCGCCATTTGGCATGTAACGAATTTCAGGGTCATTACCTAGGTTACCCACTAATATAACTTTGTTAACTCCACGGCTAGCCATGATTTGCTCCGTCTAAATTCATAGTCTCAGAAAATTTTAGCGCACAAGAATAGCATGCTTTTCTACAGTGATAAATCGCATTCCTATTCTCTCCTCACTACAAAGAATAAAAACGTAACAAATCATGATATTCAGAGCGATGTTGCTTTTTTCTCCACTTACAAACCACTCATTTACTTTGATAATTGATATTCAACGCAAGTCACTATCAAGGCGCTAGAGAAGCTAAAGCCTGCATGACAACGTGGAATCTAATCCCACTCAAACAGGACGTTTCAATGAGAAAATCAAGATACGCTCGCACTTTACACTTTCTGTGCATCGACCCAAACGATACCTATCTACATGTAAAAGAGATAGAAAAGCATTTATCTATTGTTCTCTACAAAATGACACCCGACGAATTAATGCTAGTTGATAGAAAGCAGAGTAACCGGATCTTGCTCGTCGATTACAGAGAGGTACCACAACTACTGATTATTTGTCCTAACCTGACTGTTATGTGGAAAAATCACGAAATCATTTTATTCAATGTCCCCCAGCAACTTCCAACCTCAGAGCTTCTTACCTATGGGGTACTAAAAGGACTCTTTTACAACACTGAACAAAAGGACAAGATTGCTCGTGGTCTTCAAGAAGTCATTGATGGCGATAACTGGCTGCCAAGGAAGGTAACCAATCAACTGTTGTTTTATTATCGCAATATGGTCAATACCAACACCACACCAACCAATGTTGATTTAACCATTCGTGAGATCCAGGTGATTCGCTGTCTTCAATCCGGGTCTTCAAACACACAAATCGCCGATGACTTGTTTATTAGTGAGTTCACGGTTAAATCTCACCTCTATCAAATATTCCGTAAGCTTGCGGTAAAAAATAGAGTTCAAGCGATAGCATGGGCAAACCAGAACCTGCTTGCATAATCGACCCACCTCTTAGTCTGACGATAATTTTGAGGAAAACTCTAGTGAACCATACGGATTGTTGCTGAATTTTCGACATAACTTATGCTAGAGTTGCCCTCAGAAATATCAACCACTCAGGTTGAATCAATAATTATTATAGATAAAGGGTCTTATCATGATCAAAAAGTGCCTTTTCCCGGCAGCTGGCTACGGTACACGTTTTTTACCTGCAACCAAGTCAATGCCTAAAGAAATGATGCCTGTAGTAAACAAGCCTCTGATTGAATACGGTGTAGAGGAAGCTATCGAAGCTGGTATGGATGGAATGTGCATCGTTACTGGACGTGGTAAGCACTCGATCATGGATCACTTTGATAAAAACTACGAGCTTGAGCACCAGATTAGCGGCACCAATAAAGAAGACCTATTGGTTAATATCCGTGAAACGATTGAAGCGGCAAACTTCACCTACATTCGTCAACGTGAGATGAAAGGCCTTGGCCATGCTATTTTAACGGGTCGCGAACTTGTAGGCGATGAACCGTTCGCAGTAGTACTTGCTGATGACCTTTGTGTGAACGAGCAACAAGGCGTGCTAGCTCAGATGGTTGCGCTATACAAACAGTTCCGCTGTTCTATTGTTGCTGTACAAGAAGTTCCAGAAGAAGAGACTCACAAGTACGGTGTTATCTCTGGCGAAATGATCAAAGATGACCTTTTCCGAGTTGATGACATGGTAGAGAAGCCAGAGCAAGGTACAGCACCAAGCAACCTAGCGATCATTGGTCGTTATATTCTGACTCCAGATATCTTTGAATTAATCGAGCAGACAGAACCAGGTAAAGGCGGCGAAATCCAGATCACTGATGCATTGCTAAAACAGGCAAAAGCAGGCTGTGTATTGGCTTACAAATTTAAAGGCCAACGTTTTGACTGTGGTAGTGTTGAAGGCTATATCGAAGCAACAAACTACTGCTTCGAAAACCTATACAAGAAAGACCAGCAGCAAATCGAGCTAGGTAAACACTCGACCAAGAAAGAAGCATAACGACTGGTTAATCACTAACGTTACTGATTTTAGAAAGGGCGACTCTTTGAGTCGCCCTTTTTGTTTACTGTTTTTTTATCCAGTAAAACTTTGCACAAATCTCACTCTATGTAATACTTTAGCCACTTAAAATTACATGGTCTATTGAGATGGATAAAATAGAAATTAGAGGCGCTCGTACGCATAACCTCAAAGACGTCAACCTAACCATTCCACGTGACAAACTGACTGTCATCACCGGATTATCGGGTTCAGGAAAGTCGTCACTTGCGTTTGACACACTCTACGCAGAAGGTCAGCGTCGTTATGTTGAATCTCTGTCTGCTTACGCTCGTCAATTTCTATCTCTTATGGAAAAGCCTGATGTCGACCATATTGAAGGTCTGTCTCCAGCTATCTCAATAGAACAAAAATCGACTTCACATAACCCTCGCTCAACCGTCGGTACCATTACCGAAGTCTATGATTACCTCAGATTATTGTATGCGCGAGTAGGCGAACCTCGCTGTCCAGACCACAACATCCCTCTAGCAGCACAAACCATCAGTCAAATGGTCGATAAGGTCTTAGAACTGCCTGAAGGCTCAAAGATGATGTTGATGGCACCGATTGTCAAAGAGCGCAAAGGTGAGCATGTTAAAACACTGGAAAACTTAGCTGCGCAAGGCTTTATCCGAGCCCGAATTGATGGTGAAACCTGTGATCTATCCGATCCACCAGCACTTGAACTTCATAAGAAGCACACCATTGAAGTTGTGGTAGACAGATTCAAGGTTCGTCCTGATCTTCAACAGCGTTTAGCCGAGTCATTCGAGACCACATTAGAGCTCTCTGGCGGTATCGCTGTCGTCGGCTGGATGGACGAAACGGATCAAGAAGAGATCGTATTCTCTGCTAACTTCGCTTGTCCTAAATGTGGTTACAGCATGCAAGAGCTTGAGCCTCGCCTGTTCTCATTTAATAACCCGGCAGGAGCATGTGATACGTGTGATGGTCTTGGTGTTCAACAGTATTTTGATCCAAGCCGAGTGATTTTAGATGAGAACCTAAGCATTGCTGAAGGTGCGATAAAAGGTTGGGATCAAAAGAACTACTACTATTTCCAAATGCTAACGTCGCTGTCAGAACATTATGGTTTTGATCTGTATGCGCCATTTAATTCTCTACCGAAAAAGACTCAAGAGATCATTCTAAAAGGATCAGGTCGTACTGAAGTGGAATTCAAGTACATCAATGACCGAGGTGATATTCGGGTTAAGCGTCATCCATTTGAGGGCATTTTAAATACCTTGGAGCGCCGTTACCGTGATACTGAATCGAGCGCAGTGCGTGAAGATCTTGCTAAATACATCTCAACCAAATCGTGCTCTAGCTGTGATGGCACTCGCCTGAGATTAGAAGCTCGTAATGTTTTCATTGGTGATACAACACTTCCGGAAATCGTTGAACTTAGCATTGCTGACGCACTACAATTTTTCCAAGAATTGAAGCTAGACGGTCAACGTGGGCAGATCGCAGATAAAGTGATGAAAGAGATCAATGATCGTCTGCATTTCTTAGTCAACGTTGGTTTGAACTACCTTAACCTATCACGCAGTGCTGAAACGCTGTCTGGTGGTGAGGCGCAACGTATTCGTTTGGCGAGCCAAATCGGTGCCGGTTTAGTTGGCGTTATGTATGTACTTGATGAGCCATCAATTGGTCTCCACCAGCGCGATAATGAACGTCTATTGCAAACCTTAATTCACCTGAGAGACTTAGGTAATACGGTACTTGTTGTGGAACATGACGAAGATGCAATTCGTTGTGCTGACCATGTTATCGATATCGGTCCAGGAGCAGGGGTGCACGGTGGTCACGTGGTGGCAGAAGGTACCATGCAAGACATCATCGAAAACCCGAACTCTTTGACAGGCCAATACCTGAGCGGTGCTAAAGAAATTGCAGTGCCTGAAAAGAGAACGCCTATCGACAAGAAAAAGGTCGTCGAGATCGTTGGCGCAACGGGGAACAACCTAAAGAATGTGACCGCGACAATTCCTGTTGGCTTGTTCAGTTGTATTACGGGCGTATCAGGTTCGGGTAAATCAACGCTTATCAACGATACCTTCTTTAAAGTCGCCCACACTCAATTAAACGGTGCCACGACTGCAGTTCCAGCAAAGCACAAAAAGATTAAAGGGTTAGAACATTTTGATAAGGTAATCGACATAGATCAAAGCCCTATCGGTCGTACACCAAGATCAAACCCTGCGACCTACACAGGGATTTTCACCCCTATTCGTGAACTATTCGCGGGCACTCAGGAATCACGTTCTCGTGGTTACAAGCCAGGTCGATTCAGCTTTAACGTTCGTGGTGGTCGTTGTGAGGCTTGTCAGGGAGACGGCGTAATCAAGGTAGAGATGCACTTCTTACCCGATGTGTATGTGCCTTGTGATGTGTGTAAAGGTAAGCGCTATAACCGTGAGACTCTAGAGGTCCGCTACAAAGGTAAAACCATTGACGAAGTTCTAGAGATGACTGTGGAAGATGCTCGTGAATACTTCAACCCGGTACCTGTTATCGCTCGTAAACTGCAAACTTTAATGGACGTTGGCCTCTCTTACATTCGCTTAGGGCAAGCAGCTACAACCTTATCTGGTGGTGAAGCTCAGCGTGTTAAATTAGCGCGTGAACTGTCTAAACGAGACACGGGAAAAACCTTATACATTCTCGATGAGCCAACAACAGGCCTTCATTTCCACGATATCCAGCAGCTACTGACGGTATTACATAGACTGCGTGATCACGGTAATACAGTTGTCGTGATTGAGCACAACCTAGATGTCGTTAAAACAGCAGACTGGATCCTAGATCTTGGCCCAGAAGGTGGGCAAGGTGGTGGTGAGATTGTTGCAGAGGGTACACCTGAAGATGTGGCGTTAGTCGAAGGTTCACACACTGCTCGCTTCCTTAAGCCTATGTTAAATTTGAAGTAGGTGTAAAATAGCGCCCTGCGGGCAGACAGAAAAATGTTAAAGTAACAGAGCTTGTTTCAGAAGGAACAAGCTCTGTTTTTATAAGGTTAGGGATTTATGGCAACAATACACACTAGCGGTACTCAGCTAGAAAATCAGGTCACTCAGCTACCACTCAACAAAGCATTTCTGGCTTCTTTAGCTGTTGTATTCTTGTTAGCTATGCATTTTTTTATGCCGAATCCTGGTGGTTCGGGCCTTGCTCTATCCTTTAACCCTACCACTTGGCTAGCGCTAAGCTTCACGCTAGCGATTGGCTTTTACCAACTCGCGACCAATCGAGTACTCAAGTATTCCAAATTAACAATTGGCTTGTTGATTAGCTGCATCATACTCACGCTACCCATTTTATACAGCAATGCTGCACCTCAAGGAGCGTCAGGACGCTTGCTTGGATTGTGGGCGGGCTTTGCCTTATTTGTGGTGCTGCAGCAATTTAAGTTCAGCAATAAACACAAGCAACGTATGTTGTGGTTCATTGTACTTGCTGTTGTTATACAAGCACTATTTGGCTATGTGCAATATTTCTTATTAGAACCTGGCAACCTATTTGGCTACAACACTGCTGCAAACCGACCATATGGGATATTTCAACAACCGAATGTAATGGCAAGCTTTCTTGCTACTGGTTTTGTGCTGTCCGCTTACCTTTTAGCAAGGCAGCCGGCTAAATATAACCATAAGATCAGCGAATCATTCCTACTGTATTTAACTCCAACCTTAACCGTGCCCTTGCTGATCATCATTGCATCACGTACCGGATGGTTGGCCGCTGTCATTGGGTTTATCTGCATTCTGCCCTATCTATACAAGTTCTCGACCAAGAAACGCTTCTACGGATGGTGCGCATCAGTGCTCGTCGGTGTCGTCGTCGCTTTTTCGGTGATCAGCCTAAGTGCGACTGATAGCCTCGCTAGCAAGAAAGCGAACCTAGAAAGCCCGCGCGCTTATACGTTCCCGCAAGCTTTAGATATGATGATCGAAAAGCCATTTACAGGTTATGGTTACGGGAAATTTGAGTCTGAATACACGCTATATACAGCTCGCCAACATCAACTCAACTCGAACTATCATCCAGGTCTTCCTTCAATGGATCACCCGCACAATGAGTTCCTGTTTTGGGGAGTTGAAGGGGGGATTGTACCAATCATCGGAATCTTGATTGCTGCAATATTGGTGATGTCACGCATAACAAGTTCAGCAAAGGGGACACGTCTAGCCCTGCTCGCGTTATTTATCCCAATCCTTTTGCACTCTCAACTTGAGTATCCTTTTTACCACTCGGCGATTCACTGGATAACATTCATTATATTGATTTACTGGGTAGATCAGCGCTCTTCCCGACATTATCAACAGTCGTTCAGTATCATCAGCAAGACCCTATTTAGAGTGTTGAGCTTAGTGCTCCCTATTTTGGTCAGTTTTTATATGTTGAGCGCCCTGCACACCAACTATGTACTGACTAAGTTTGAACTGTCTAAGCCGAAAAATCCGGACATTCTTAAGCAGGTAACGAACCCAGTGGTGTGGAAAGATCGCTACGATTGGGATATATACAGCACTTACCTTAATATCGGCCTCTACAAAGCCGACCCGAGCCTTATACAGCCTTACATCGATTGGTCACTGGAGATCATTAAGAGCAAACCAAGACCGGCTTTCTACAGCAATCTGATTCTGGCGTATCAAGGCCTAGGAGAAGAAAGTAAAGCAGAGCAAATTCGTAGCGAAGCGAACTTTTTATTCCCTAACAGAGACTTTTCAAAGGTTCAGTATAAGAAAGTGTCACAAGCAGAAGATAACGTTTCGTCTGCAGAATAATGTTAAGAATTCGCAACGTAAGCTTCACTTAGTAGGCAGTAGGAGCTTGGGGTAGATACAAAAAAGCGCACGATCTCTCGTGCGCTTTTCTTTTTAATTTCAGTTCATGCAGCTACTTCAAAACATCTTTTAGCGCTTTTAGGCACAACGCGACATTCTCTTTACGAGCACCGTAACCCATTAGGCCGATACGCCATGCCTTACCAGCCAAAGAGCCAAGCCCAGCACCGATTTCAAGATTATATTCTTCTAAAAGCTGCGTTCTGATCTTAGCCTCATCAATTCCTTCTGTGAAATAAAGTGCATTAAGCTGCGGCAGGCGGCTCTCTTCATCAACCACAAACTTTAACCCTAGAGCTTCTACGCCTTCTTTAAGCTCTTGGTGCATCGCATGATGACGAGACCACGCATTATCTAAGCCTTCATTTTTCAACAAAACCAGCGACTCATGCAGAGCATAAAGGCTGTTCACGGGTGCGGTATGGTGGTAGCTACGCTTACCTTCTCCACTCCAGTAACCTAATACTAAACTTTGATCCAAAAACCAGCTTTGCACTGGTGCTTTACGGGCTTTCATTTTATCAACCGCACGCTGAGAGAAAGTCACTGGAGATAGCCCTGGCACACAAGACAGACACTTTTGGCTGCCAGAATAAACCGCATCAAGCTGCCACTCATCAACCAGCAATGGCACACCACCTAATGATGTCACTGCATCAACAATCGTTAACGCATCAAACTGACGAGCGACAGCAGAGATAGCTTGGGCATCAGATAACGCTCCGGTTGATGTCTCTGCATGCACAAATGCAACAGCAACGGCATCGGGGTTTTCTGCCAATGCTTGTTCTACCTTTTCAACTGAAACGGGCTTGCCCCATTCGTCATCAACAAGGATGGCTTCGCCACCACAACGCACCACGTTTTCTCGCATACGCTCACCGAAGACACCGTTACGACAAACAATCACCTTTTCACCAGGCTCAATCAAGTTAACAAAACAGGTCTCCATACCTGCACTGCCCGGTGCAGAAACGGCAATCGTAAATTCGTTTTCAGTCTGAAAAGCGTATTTAAGAAGCTGTTTAAGCTCGTCCATCATCGCAATAAACAGCGGATCTAAGTGACCTATGGTTGGACGGCTCAAAGCCTGTAACACTTGAGGTGAGATATCTGAAGGACCAGGTCCCATTAACGTTCGGTGTGGTGGATAAAAGCTATCGATAGCAGTAGTGAGTGGTAAATTAGACATGTACATCCCTTACGTTAATGTTGTGAACAATCCACCCTAAAGCAAATTGATTACCTCAGCAATTAGCCATAAGTATTGAGGTCAAACCACTGTCACATAATTGTTAAAATTATTTTTCAATTATCTCAAGTTACGGATTGACATTGTTACCACAAAAACGTTCAATGAAACGGCTATCTAGCAGAAGAGGAGCACTGCCCAGGCAGATGTTTTGTGGAACCGCATTTCCAATACAAAACATTTATGGGGAGCAGTGCCGAGATAATAAAAGGATGCAGGACCTTTATTATCGGTTGAGCGGGCTGAATCCCGTCAACTGTCGCCATTTCTATATGGTGAAGAGCTTCTGAGGTTACTATTCTAATAATTCCTCTCTTTTTGCTCTAAAACTCTCTTCGAAAAACATCGGACGTTGGATTACCCAACCGTAATTTTATTTTAGGAAGTCGTGGGAGATATATCGTGAGTGCATCTAATGTAGCTGGTTCTTTTAATGTCGCTAAGTTTGGTGGAACAAGTGTTGCCAACTTTGAAGCAATGAGCCGTTGTGCTGCCATTATTGAAAACAACTCAAACACGAAACTGGTCGTGAGTAGTGCATGCTCTGGTGTCACTAACTTGCTGGTTGAACTAGCAAATGGTGTTCAAGACAAAGCTCGTCGTCAGGAACTAATGGCGCAATTAGCGGACATTCACAACGCAATTCTTGACCAACTCGCAGATCCAATCAGCATCGAAAAAGAAGTCCACAGCATTCTTGATGACATTGCGAGCGCTGCAGAGGCCGCATCATTCCAAACAAGTACTAAACTGACGGATCACCTTGTCGCATGTGGCGAGTTGATGTCGACACACATCTTGGCTCAGATCATCTCTGAACGAGGCACTCCTGCTGTTCGCTTTGATATCAGAGATGTGATGCGTACTAATGATGATTTTGGTAAAGCCGAACCTCAACTAGAAGATATTGCCGCTCTAGCGCAAGAGAAACTGATTCCACTTTGCCAACAACAAGTTGTCGTTACCCAAGGTTTTATCGGCGCTGATAGCGAAGGTAACACCACGACTTTAGGCCGCGGTGGCAGTGATTACTCAGCAGCACTGATTGCCGAATCTGTACAGGCGATTGGTCTAGAAATCTGGACGGATGTTCCGGGTATCTACACCACTGACCCTCGTATTGCACCTAAAGCTTCTCCTATCCCAGAGATCAGCTTTAGTGAAGCATCGGAAATGGCAAACTTTGGTGCGAAGATCTTGCACCCATCGACTCTAGTACCTGCACTACGCCACCAAATACCGGTATTTGTCGGCTCTTCTAAAGCGCCAGAGTTAGGTGGTACTTGGATTCGTCAAGAAGTTGAGAGCTCTCCTCTATTTAGAGCGCTTGCCCTACGCTGCAACCAAACCATGGTTACGCTACGTAGCGCTAATATGTTCCATGCCTATGGCTTTTTGGCAAAGGTATTCGAGATCCTTGCTAAACATAAGATCTCGGTCGATCTTATCACCACTTCAGAGATCAGTGTTTCACTAACACTCGATCAAACGGATACCTCTGGTGGTGCCCCTGAGTTACCTGAAGCCGCTCGCATTGAGCTTGAGGAGCTGTGTTCTGTAGATATTGAACACGACCTATGCCTTGTTGCTCTTATTGGTAACAACATGAGTGAAAGCAAAGGCTATGCAAAGCAGGTCTTCGGCACTCTTGAAGACTTCAACCTACGCATGATTTGTTACGGTGCAAGCCCACACAACCTGTGCTTCTTACTAAATGAATCTGTTTCTAAGTTGGCGATTCAAAAACTGCACCAAGAATTATTTGAATAGAAAGTCCGTTTATCATCGACAGATAAATCACAAATACAAAAAGGGTTGCTCTTGAGCAACCCTTTCTCTTTTTACTTTACGAATCAAAGCTCATCATAGATTCAAACTAGTTAATGTTAGGACCTAACCACTTCTCGGCTTCTAACATATCCCAACCTTTGCGGTCAGCATAGCTATCCACTTGATCCTGTTGAATCTGTGCAATAGCAAAGTATCTAGCATCAGGGTGTGAGAAATACATACCAGACACTGAGGCACCAGGCCACATCGCGTAGCTTGTCGTTAATGACATATCGATTGCCTTTTCAACGTCCATCAGCTCCCACAACGTACCTTTCTCTGTATGCTCTGGGCAAGCAGGGTAACCTGGAGCTGGACGAATACCTTGGTATTTCTCTCGAATCAAATCGTCGTTAGACAAGTCCTCATCTGGCGAGTAACCCCAAATGTCCTTTCTCACTTCTTTATGCAGATACTCCGCGAACGCTTCAGCCAATCGGTCAGCAACCGCTTGAATCATGATTGCGTTGTAGTCATCACCTTTCGCTTTGTATTCATCAGCCAGTTCTCGCTCACCAATACCGCCGGTCACCGCAAAACCACCAATCCAGTCCGCTTTACCGCTCTCTTTTGGCGCAATGTAATCAGACAGACAATAGTTAAAGCCTTTTGGCTTTTCGGTTTGTTGACGAAGGTTATGTAGAACCTTTAGAACTTCAGTACGAGACTCATCGGTATACACTTCAATATCATCACCAACGCTGTTCGCTGGGAACATGGCACACATACCACGAGCTTCAAGTAACTTCTCTTTCTCTACGCGATCCAGTAGATCGTTAGCATCTTTAAATAAACGTTTTGCTTCTTCACCCACTTCTTCATGTTCAAGAATCGCAGGGTACTTACCAACCAAAGACCACGTCATAAAGAATGGAGTCCAATCGATGTACTGGCGCAAAGTCGCCACATCAAAATCATTGAAGATGTGAACTCCCGGTTTAGCCGGTGCCGGTGGAGTATACGCATCCCAATCGATAGCGACTTTATTGGCACGAGCTCTTTCAAGTGTGACAGGCTTAGTGCGCGGCTTCTTACGATTGTGCTGGTCTCGAACGCGATCATAGTCGATATCTAGCTTCTCAACGAAAGCGGGCTTCAATTCATCAGAAAGTAGTGAAGTACACACACCTACAGCGCGCGAGGCATTATTTACGTATACAACAGGTTCTGAATAATTTTGTTCAATCTTGACCGCAGTGTGCGCTTTAGATGTAGTTGCGCCGCC
Organism: Vibrio sp. 10N.286.51.B11; assembly: GCF_041469245.1. NCBI lineage: Bacteria > Pseudomonadati > Pseudomonadota > Gammaproteobacteria > Vibrionales > Vibrionaceae > Vibrio > Vibrio sp. 10N.286.51.B11. The sequence goes on from NZ_JBFRKI010000026.1 coordinate 207,868, forward strand.
GATCAATAGAGGAAGCTTAAAACCTTGTCTTTCCATCTCTTTGGCAACGTGTACCATTTCATCAAGAGACGGTGTAATCAGTCCAGACAGGCCAATAATGTCGACATTCTCTTCTTTTGCGACCTTGAGAATCTTCTCACAAGAAACCATTACGCCTAAATCGATGATCTCGTAGTTATTACACTGTAAAACCACGCCAACGATATTCTTACCAATATCGTGTACGTCACCTTTAACGGTCGCTAATAGAATCTTACCGTTAGTTGCGCCCACTTCTTTCGATGCATTGATGAATGGTTCTAGGTGGGCAACCGCTTGTTTCATAACACGCGCAGACTTTACAACCTGTGGTAAGAACATCTTACCTTCACCAAATAGGTCACCGACAACGTTCATGCCGTCCATTAGAGGGCCTTCAATCACCTCGATAGGGCGAGAGGCATTAACGCGAGCTTCTTCGGTATCTTCAACGATAAAATCGGTGATACCTTTAACCAAAGAGTGCTCTAAGCGCTTCTCTACAGGCCAAGTTCTCCATTCTAGAGCAGATTTATCTTCAACCTTACCGACAGCACGCTCTAGGTATTCGGTCGCCATATCAAGCAATCGTTCAGTCGAATCATCACGACGGTTCAATACAACATCTTCAACAGCATCACGCAGATCTTCTGGAACATTATCGTAAATTTCCAGCTGACCAGCGTTTACGATACCCATATCCATACCATTTTTAAAACAGTGATATAGGAATACTGCGTGGATTGCCTCACGAACGTAATTGTTACCGCGGAATGAGAACGACACGTTCGATACACCACCAGAGATCATCGCATGAGGGAGATCACGCTTGATGTCCCCTACAGCTTCGATGAAATCGACCGCATAGTTGTTATGTTCATCAATACCAGTAGCAACCGCGAAGATGTTCGGGTCAAAAATAATGTCTTCAGGTGGGAAGCCAACCTCATCAACAAGAATGTTGTAGGCATTGGTACAGATCTCGACTTTACGCTCTCGAGTATCAGCCTGTCCTAGTTCATCGAACGCCATCACAATGACAGCTGCACCATAACGACGAACTAATTTGGCTTGCTCAACAAACTTCTCTTTGCCTTCTTTTAGAGAGATTGAGTTAACGATACCTTTGCCTTGAATACATTTCAGACCAGCTTCGATAACTTCCCACTTAGAAGAATCGACCATAACAGGTACTTTCGAGATTTCAGGTTCTGAAGCACATAGATTCAGGAATTTAACCATACACGCCTCGGCGTCTAGCATCCCTTCATCCATGTTGATATCGATAATTTGAGCACCATTCTCGACTTGCTCTCGAGCTACACTCAAGGCTTCGTCGTAGAGCTCTTCTTTGATAAGGCGCTTAAAGCGTGCAGAGCCGGTAACATTGGTCCGCTCACCTACATTCACGAACAAAGATTCTTTAGCTATCGTCAGTGGCTCTAGTCCCGAAAGACGACAAGAAACTGGTAAGTCTGGCAATTGACGCGGCGTTACACCTTCAACGGCCTCAGCCATTTGACGGATATGCTCTGGAGTAGTACCACAACACCCACCAATTAGGTTCAAGAAGCCACTTTCAGCCCACTCTTTAACATGTTCAGCCATATCCTCAGGAGAAAGGTCATACTCGCCAAATGCATTAGGCAAACCCGCATTAGGGTGAGCAGAAACATTGCACTCTGAGATACGAGACATCTCACCGACATACTCACGCAGTTCATCAGGGCCCAATGCACAGTTCAATCCAAATGAGATTGGTTTTACATGACGAAGGGCGTTGTAGAATGCTTCTGTCGTCTGTCCTGAAAGGGTACGACCTGATGCGTCAGTGATGGTACCGGAAATCATCACTGGAAGAGCAATACCCACCTCTTCAAAAACAGATTCAACGGCAAAGGCACACGCTTTCGCGTTTAACGTATCAAAGATAGTTTCAATAAGAATTAAATCTGAACCGCCCTTAATGAGCGCGCGAGTCGATTCAGAATAGGCTTCAACCAGTTCGTCAAAGCTAACATTACGGTAACCTGGATCGTTTACATCAGGCGAGATAGAACAGGTTCGGTTGGTAGGGCCTAATACACCCGCGACGAAGCGAGGTTTATCTGGGGTCTTTGCAGTCCATTCATCAGCTGCTTCACGAGCAAGCTTGGCAGCAGCAAAGTTAATCTCTTCACTAAGGCTTTCCATATCATAGTCGGCCATAGCGATGGTTGTAGCGTTAAAGGTATTGGTTTCGAGGATGTCAGCCCCAGCTTCCAAATACTCCATATGGATATCTTTGATAAGCTTAGGCTGTGTAAGAACTAAAAGGTCATTGTTGCCCTTCAAGTCACTGTGCCAATCAGCAAAGCGTTCACCACGATAGTCTTGCTCTTCCAATTTATAATCCTGAATCATGGTGCCCATGCCACCATCAATCAGTAAAATTCGTTGCTTCAACAGAGCGTCAATCTTTTGCCTTACATTACTTCCCACGGTACAACCTCATTCCTTTAATTATCCCTCCATCCTATCACACATTAAAAAGGAGTCTAGACGTCTAAAAAAGGAAATTGATTACTGAGTCATGACAAAAAAATGTTTGCTATTTGAGCATGAGACAACGAAAATTCATATTCATACTTTGTTACATGTTGGAATCCCAATGTCGGTCTATTACACCTTATGCTTCTTGTCCGCTGCAGCCATGCTTATTGCTTTCGTGAATACAAAAATTGGTAAAATGCAGACAACCATCGCCATCACAGCAGGCTCAATGATGTTATCTCTATTGATTATCATTGCGGGACAAAACAATTGGTTCCAACTGGCTGACATCGCCTCAGAAACCGTTGCCAGTATCAACTTTGAAGATTTCCTACTAAAGGGAATATTGGGGTTCTTACTCTTTGCCGGTGGTTTAGGGATTAAGTTACCAAATTTAAAAGACCAGAAATGGGAAATAACTGTACTCGCGTTAGGTGCTACGTTGTTTTCAACATTCTTTATCGGTTTTGTGCTGTACGGGTTTTGCCAGTTCATCGGTATTCAATTTGATCTGATTTACTGCCTACTCTTTGGCTCGCTAATCTCTCCAACCGATCCCATCGCCGTGCTAGCAATAGTAAAGAAACTCGACGCTCCCAGAAGAATCTCTACTCAAATCGAGGGAGAATCTCTATTCAACGATGGTTTTGGCTTAGTTATCTTCGTAACCCTATTTACTATCGCATTCGGCACAGAAGCGCCAACCGTCGGTAGTGTGACCATGCTATTCGTTCAAGAGGCAATTGGCGGCATCGTCTACGGTTTTGTTTTAGGTCTTGTATTCCATTACCTAATCAGCAACACCGACGACCACTCGATGGAGTTGCTATTAACCATCGGCATTCCAACTGCTGGTTATGCGTTTGCTGAAGTTCTACATGTATCAGGACCATTAGCGATGGTGGTCTCAGGTATCATGATTGGTAACTGGACTCGCTTTATCGGATTCTCAAAAGAGAGTGAAGATCACCTAGATCATTTCTGGGAGTTGATAGATGAATTCTTAAACGGCGTATTATTCCTACTAATTGGTATGTCGATGCTGTTATTCAAATTCCACCAAGAAGACTGGATCTTAATGGCGTTCGCAGTCCCTCTAGTATTGAGTGCACGTTACTTGAGTGTTTTCTTGTCTTACATCGGATTTAAACGCTTTAGAACTTACAACCCGTGGTCGATTAAGATTCTAACTTGGGGTGGCTTACGCGGTGGCTTAGCATTAGCCATGGCACTTTCGATCCCTTCAGGTATCTGGGTAATTGAAGACAAAGCAATAGATGTAAAAGAGATAATCCTTGTCATGACATACGCCGTTGTTGTGTTCTCTATTCTAGTTCAAGGCTCAACAATCACTCCTATGATAGAGAAAGCAAAACAAGCAGAGAAAGAGCTAGATTAACACCTAGATAGATCAACCAAAGCCGCCTACTTTAGGTGGCCTTTTTTATACCCAATGAAAGTCAAACTCACCAATTCCCATACTGGAGCTATCGCTGAAAGATATGCGTGGAACATAGAGCTCATATCGATATTTGATACCGCTAATATTTGAGTAATCGAAAGCCTTAATGTGGGTGGACAGAACTCTTTAAGGAGCTTAAGTCATACAGAGAATTAGTTCTTCTGCCCACTCGCTAGTCTACCCAATAACCCACTCTCAAGTTATATAAGCTTCAATCGAAAGGCTTCACCTTTCACCTGGAAACAAAAATAACGGGACTCAACGTCTCGCTAGAATAGCGTTAGTTATGAACAGGACTACGGAGCTAGATGAGTGGTGAACAGAAAGCTTTAGCTTTGAACTAAGTCATTAAATACAGCAAGGCTGCACTAAATCAGTGTTCGATAGAGATAGCTAAAGGAACACATGGTACTTCAAGTGATACTTGTAAAAATGACAGGAATAAAAAGCGCTAGCATTTCTGCCGAGACGTGCAGACTAGAGTCTTAAATATGGCAAGGCTGGAATGAGTAGGCACTCCGGAGATTCGAGCACGCAGGTGAGCTAGGAGCGCCTAGTTATCCCAACATTACTTCGTAGAAGCAGCAGATACAAAAAAGCCCCAGTATTTCTGCTGAGGCTTAGTATATGGAAAGGTTGGAGGTTTAGACTCCCAACACGCGCTGTTTTGGTAAGTAGGAGAATCCGCGGCTTTGCTAATGGCGTATATTATACCAATCCGGAAA